>JBFFCR010000124.1:0-9764 GCA_041559855.1 Anaerolineae bacterium
GCTGCCAGAGGTTGCCGGTGACGCTGCCCTCCAGGTGGATCCCCGGGACACGGAGGGTTGGGTAGTAGCGATGCACCGGGTGCTCACTGATGAAGGGCTGCGTGCCACGTTGGTGGAGCGAGGTTTGAAGCAGGTGCGAAAATTCTCCTGGCAGCGCTGTGCAAGCCAGGTTCTCGAAGTGCTGGAGCAGGTGGGCCGTGGACTCGGTTGAGATCCTGGGTATGCGGGTTGATGATGCCACCTACGCCGATCTCCTGGAGCGGCTGGATGCCTTCGTCGCAAGTGGCAAGCCTCACCATATCGTCACAGTGAATGCTGAAATGCTTGTCGCTGCTCAGGACGATCAAGGATTGGCGAGCGTGCTTGCCAACGGTGACCTGAATGTGGCAGACAGTGTGGGCGTTATGCTTGCCGCTCGGCTGCTGGGCCGACCCTTGCAGGAACGGGTAACCGGGTCCGATGGCATATACCGGCTTGCAGCCCATTGTGTGCGGAAGGGCTACCGGCTCTATCTGCTGGGGGCAGCGCCCGGCGTGGCAGAGCTGGCAGCGGAGCGCTTGCAGGTGGCCAGTCCCGGCTTGGAAGTTGCAGGTACATATTCGGGCTCTCCCCATATCTCCGAGGAAGGAGACATAATCCGACGAGTTCGCGCCGCGGACCCTGATCTACTCCTGGTGGCTTACGGCGTGCCTGCTGAGGAGAAATGGATTGCGCGCAACCGGCATAGGTTGGGAGTCCCAGCAATGGTTGGTGTGGGAGGTGCCTTTGATTTCGCAGCCGGCACGATCAAGCGAGCTCCCGCCTGGATGCGGCGGGCTGGCTTGGAGTGGCTGTACCGCTTGGTGCGAGAGCCCTGGCGGTGGCGCCGGCAGTTGGCCCTGCCCAGATTCCTGATACTGGTGGTGGGACAGAAGCTAGGCTTGCTGGGTGGGCGTTCACGAGCAGGGTAGCCGCTTCAGGAGGGAGCAGACCAACGATGTACAGCGAATTACGCGACCTGGTAAACGAATCACACGCGGAACTGATCGGCTTTGCCCAGAAACTCGTGCAGACGCCCAGCTTGCCGGGCCAGGAGGGGTCGGTCGCCGGCCTTGTGCAGGCCGAGATGCAGCGCCTGGGGTACGATGCGGTGTGGGTTGATGAGGCAGGAAATGTCATCGGGCGCGTGGCTGGGGGCGACGGTCGGACGCTGATGTTGAACGGCCATATGGACCACGTGGATGCTGGCGATCCTGCACGCTGGCCCTACCCACCCTTTAGCGGTGCTATCCAGGACGGCGAGTTGTGGGGGCGTGGCGCAGCAGACATGAAGGCGGCACTGGCAGCAATGGTGTATGCCGTCGGGCTCCTCAAGAAACTTGGCCGCACACTCCCGGGGCATCTCTATGTCAGTGCGGTAGTGCAGGAAGAGGTTGGCGGCCTGGGTGCGCGGCATCTCGCCAATTCATTGAGGGTGGATCGGGCAGTCGTGGGCGAGGCGAGCGCCAACCAGCTACGCCGAGGTCACCGGGGGCGAGTTGAGCTGAACGCTCGGTTCGAGGGGCGCTCTGTGCACGCGTCGATGCCCCATCTTGGAGCCAATCCCCATTTCTCCATGGCCCGGTTTCTGGAAGGTTTGCAGGCGCTGGACATGGCCTCGGATCCTGAGTATGGCTGCTCCACAGTGGCACCAACTTGGGTTACCAGCGAACCGGCAAGTGCCAACATCACGCCTGCCACTCTCCATCTGGTACTCGACTGGCGGAACGTACCCGGTGAGAGCCCCGAGGAGATTGTGGCAAAGCTGCGGACTGTACTCACCGAAAGCCTGCTACCGGGCTGTGCAGGGGAGATTGGCATAGCCTCAAAGAAGCTGACTAGCTATACTGGCTTTGAACTGAGCTATCCGGACGTTTTTCCATCATTCACCACTCCAGAGGATCTTCCCTGGCTTCGCGGTGCCCGGTCGGCGTTGGAAGAGGCTCTGGGACGGGATGTTGAATTGGGCATCTGGCGTTTCGCCACCGACGGGGGCCACTTTGCCGACGCAGGCATCGAGGTGCTTGGTTTCGGTCCGGGTGACGACTCTGTGGTACATACGGTTGAGGAACGGCTATCCGTAGCCGCGTTGGTTGAGAGTGTGGTCGGCTATATGGCACTGAGCCTGACGTAGGCTGTGGCGAGAATGGAGATCCCCGGAGAGGTGGGGCCGAGCTTGCCACGTGCCAGCTTGGCGCGCAAGCTGATCCACCTTGCCATGATGATCCTGCCCGCGGCCGGCTGGTCAGGTTTGTATGGGTTGGCAGTAGCCTTGGCTGGCACACTCGCTGGTGTATCTTTGCTCGTAGAGACTGCGCGCCGGTTGTGGTCCTGGCCGAATCAGGTCCTCTGGCGCTTGCTGCCGACGGTGTTTCGCGAGTCGGAGGACCGCCGCATGCTCGGTTCGACCTGGTTCGCGGTTGGTGCGCTGGCGTCCTTTGCTTTGCTGGGCCGAGACATCGGCGGCACGGCTGTGCTTTTTCTCTGCTGGGGAGACCCTGCGGCGGAATGGGTCGGCGTCAGATGGGGACGGGCGGGCAAGGGCAAGACAGTGGTCGGGAGCCTGACCTGCTTACTGGTGTGCACTTTGGCCGGACTGGTTGGCATGTGGCGCGGCGGAGTGAGCCTCTTGGCAGCGCTGGTCGGTGCTCTGATCGCGACGCTCGTAGAGCGCTGGCCGCCGCCGCCGGACGACAACCTGTGGATGCCTGTTCTCTCCGGGCTGGCTATGGCACTGGTCCAAGGGCTGATTGGAGGAGACACTGTACTGCTCGCATTGTGGCGCTGAATTGGTGAAAAGCGAGGTCGGGGGTCGGTTGCGTCCGGTCTGCGTGGCCTGTGGGCGGGTGGTCTACACGCATCTGCGAATCGGGGCGGGGGTTCTGATTCAGCGAGATCGGGAGCTGCTCCTACTGCAGCGGAGTCCAGATGCGGATGCCTTTCCTGCTGCGTGGAATCTCCCATCAGGCTACTGCGAAGCCGATGAACCACCACCAGTTGCTGCGGCGCGTGAGGCAGCTGAAGAGACAGGGCTACAGGTGAGGGTGGGGCATCTGGCAGATGTGTGCTACTTCGACGACGATCCGCGGGGCAACGGTCTGCTTCTGGTGTACGAGGCTGCGGCATTGGATGGCGATCTGAAGCTGGAAGGGGATGAATCTGTTGCGGCAGGTTACTTCCCTCCTGATCGTTTGCCGGAACCGCTTTGTGGCGGTGGGCACGATCAGGCCATTGAGGCGTGGCGAACCCGTACGCTGGATCGGTGGGAGCCGGGACATCCTATGCGTTACTGCCCGCACTGTGCGCACCCTCTGGAGGAGATGCTTGCCTTTGACCGCATGCGCCAAGTCTGCCCTGCCTGCGGGTTTGTGCAGTTTCGTACGCCCAAGGTTGGGGTATCGCTGCTCGTAGAGGACGAGGTGCGGGTACTGCTGATACGGAGGGCAGTGGAGCCCGGGAAGGGGCAGTGGGGTCTTCCTTCTGGTTTTGTCGAGTGGGACGAGTCGCCCGAAGTAGCCGCCGTCCGCGAGTGTGCGGAGGAGACGGGCCTGATACTGTCAGGCCTTGAGCTGCTGGCAGCCAATCATTACACGGATGACTTTCGCGGGCCCGGGATCAACCTGGTTTACAGGGGGCGCGTGGCGGGAGGCCAGCTGAGTCCGGGAGACGATGCTTCGGAAGCCCGTTTCTTCTCCCATGAGGAGGTCCCATCTGTTCAGGAGATTGCCTTCGAAGGTCACCGCTTGCTACTTGAAAGCTGGCTGCAACAGCGCCGGTGATGGCTGAGTTACCTCGACTACGGGTTGCAGTGCACAGAGTAGGCCGGAAGAGCTACAAGGGGCGCGTGCTTCTGATCAACCCTTGGATCTATGACTTTGCTGCCCACAACTTGTGGATCGAGCCGCTTGGGCTGCTGACGATTGCATCAGTGCTGCGCGAGAATGGCTACGCTGTCGCTGTGCTGGATTGTCTGGCGCCCCATGCGACCACTCCCACTGCGCGCGCTGACGGCTCTGGCAAGTTCCTCAAGACCACTCTCGGCAAGCCCGCAATACTGGCGCCCATTCCGCGTCGGTACGGACGGTATGGTCTCCCTTTCGACGGTTTCGACGCTGCCCTCGAGGCAGTGCCTCAGCCTGATCTAGTTCTGGTTGCCTCGGCAATGACCTACTGGTATCCCGGTGTGGTCGAGGCGATCAAACGGGTGCGGGTGCGCTATGGTGGAATTCCTGTGGTTTTGGGGGGAGTGTACGCCACGCTCTGCCTTGAGCACGCGCAGCTTTACTCGGGCGCTGACCTAGTAATTGCGGGTTCTGGCGTAGCGCCGGCGTTGCGCCTCGCGGACGACGTGACCGGACATTCCTCGAGCCCCGATCGCTACCTGGATCCTTGCTCCTGGCCCGCGCCAGCACACGCTCTGGTGCCGCGCCCCTTTGCAGGAATCGCGATTTCGTGGGGCTGTCCGTATCGCTGTACCTACTGCGCCAGCCGTCTGCTGCAGCCGACCTTCGTGCAGAGGGCATCAGGCGCTGTTGTACGTGAAATCGCCGAATGCGCAGATCGCGGCATCATGGATTTCGCTTTCTATGATGACGCGTTACTGGCTGGGAGCGGTCGCCACCTGACGGGAATTCTTCAGGAGATCGTGGCATTGGGGTTGCATGTGCGATTTCACACGCCAAACGGGCTGCATGCGAGTGGGATCACCGAGGATCTCGCAAGGTTGATGAAGATTGCTGGGGTAAAGACAGTGCGCCTGTCGCTTGAAACCGTCGATTCTGACCGCCAAGAACGCACAGGGGCCAAGGTCACCACCCGGGCGTTCAAGCAGGCGCTCTCGCGCTTGCACAGCGCAGGCTTTGGGGCCGCGGAGCTGGGCGCATACATCCTGGCGGGACTGCCAGACCAGCCGCTGGCGGAGGTGGAGGAGACTGTCAGGTTTGTTCACCGCCTTGGCGTGCAGGCGAAACTGGCCATGTTCTCCCCGATTCCGGGCACGCCGGATGGCGACCGTGCGCTACTAGCGAGCGCAGATCCTCTGTTGCACAACAACACGGTCTACCCCTATCTGCAAGGCACCGCCTATGCTCGCGAACTCCAGCGCATCAAGCAGCTTGCCAAGGAAGGCAATCGCGCTCTGCTGGCTGGTTCTTGAGGCGCGCAGTGCTGCTGTGCCGCGGCTACGTAAGCCCTAGCCGGTCGTGCCAAAGGTCCGGTCCGTGCGATGCTGTGTTCTCTCTGGCTGGCGTGGGCAGACCCTATGTGTTGCTTCGTGCTCTTTCCAGCAACTCCAGGGCCAGTCTATTATGATGGGCTATTGTGTCCCGCAGATCCAGCCTGAGCAGTTCGCCGTTCTTCACGACGACCTTGCCATTGATCACTGAGAGATCGACGTTGGGGGGCGTGCAGAAGAGCAAGGCTGCAAGCGGGTCGGCCTGCGCACCGGCAAAGGCCAGCCGGTCCAGGCCGATGGCAATGAAATCCGCAGCCATGCCAGGCACAATCGATCCGACGTCGTCTCTGCCGAGCACGGCAGCTCCTCCACGCGTGCCGAGCCATATCGCTTCCTCGGCGCTCATTGCTGTGGCGCCAAGCTGGACCCGTTGCAGGAGCATGGCCTGGCGGGCTTCGGCCAACATATGCCCACTGTCATTGCTGGCGCTCCCGTCCACGGCGAGTCCCACGCGGACGCCAGCATCGACCAGTGCCCGGATCGGCGCAACTCCGGAGCCCAGACGCATGTTGGAACTTGGGCAGTGGGCCACGCCGGTATTTGTGTCTGCCATGACAGTGACCTCGTCTTGGTTCAACGTGACGCAATGGGCCCACCACACGTCAGGGCCCACCCAGCCGAGCTGACGCATCAGTTCCACCGGACGCAACCCGAATTTGGTCTGGCAGAAGACCTCTTCGTCGTGTGTCTCGGCGACGTGGGTGTGCAGAGTCAGGCCCCTCGCGCGTGCGAAAGCTGCAGAGGTGCGCATTAGATCGGGCGTGACTGAGAATGGAGAGCAGGGCGCGATGACGATGCGGCACATGGAGTAGGCAGCGGGGTCGTGGTGTTGCTCGATCGTGCGATCACAGTCAGCGAGAATGGTATCCTCATCTTCGACTACCGAATCAGGGGGCAGTCCACCCTTTGACGTGCCCAATGACATGCTGCCCCTGCTGGGATGGAAGCGAACTCCCAGTTTGGCGGCTGCACGGATCTCGTCGTCGATGCTGCTGTCGTTTGGATAGATGTAGAGATGATCCGCGACCGTGGTACAGCCGGAAAGCACCAATTCGCTCAATCCGATGAGTGCGGAGACGTATACAGCCTCGCCTGTCAAGCCGGCCCAGATGGGATACAGGGTCTGCAGCCAGTCAAAGAGCTCCGCGTCCTGAGCTGCGGGCACGGCCCGTGTAAGGCTCTGATAGAGATGGTGGTGGGTGTTGACCAGTCCAGGCAGCACCACCATACCCCGCGCGTCGAGGACTTCATCGGCTGTAGCAGGCAGCCGATCGGCAGAGTCAACCTGGTGGATCACATTGTCGACCACATAGATGCTTCCGCCCGGGATGCGACGGCGTGCATCGTCCATGGTTACCACTAGTTCGGCGTTCTTCAGTAGCAGGGTGGACACACATCACCTCCTTGCCGACTGGCACTCGTTCGTCGTTGTGCACGTTTGAGCTTGCTGCACGATTCTAGCACAGAAGAGAGACTGCGTCAACGAGTGATGTTGCGATTTCGCTGGCAGACGCCCTGAATCCGATCGCACTGCGGTGTGAGGGCTTGGTGGGGCAGGATGCGGGCCCGTTAGTGATGCAACGAGGAGCAGGTTGGTTTCCACGATCCGAGAATTGTGCTATAATTCCTGGGCTATGTCGACCGAGATACAGATGGCAGCATATGCCAGCTTGACATTCGCCTATACCCTGGTGCTCGCGCTTGGCATTCGGTACCGAGCGGGGCGCGGGCGTCCACAGAGGCTCTTGGCGCTCATTTTATCCGTGTCATTGCTATGGGTTGTCGCTCTGGCCATGCTGGCTCTGCTGTTTGCGGGCCGTTGGTGGGATTGGGTGTGGCGCCGGACGGCGCAGACAGGCTTGGTGCTGTTGGCCTTGCTGATGACCGATCTGTCCCAGGTATTTGTTGGGCATGCGGGGAAACGCTGGCCTCGCTGGCTACTGGTCGGCATACTGTCGCTAGCTGCGTTTCTCTTTGATTCGTGGCTCTTTGCTGCGCTGGCAGACTTGTCGCCAGTGACCACTGTTGTTTTCGGCCATACCGAGCTTGCCAGCTTACTCTTCATAGTCGCGTGGGCAGTCTCCAGTGTCGGCGCCTGGTGGAATGCCGTTTTTGCATATGCCCAGGCTAGAGGGGCAAAACACCGGAACCGGCTGCGGTATCTCGTGGTGGCCTTGGTCCTTTTCTTGGCCGGGGATTTGCTGGTGCTTGCCGGGAGCGCCGCCGCGATCTACGCTGGCTTTGCGTTGCGGCTCTTTGGCCTATCGGTCGTCACCTTTGCGGTTTTGCGTCACGAGCTACCGGATCTGAGACGTCTAAGCCTCGTGGCATTGCGAGTGGTGGTCCTGGCCAGCATGACTGCCGCGCTCTATGTAGTATTCCTGCTGGCAGCAGGAATCGTTGGTGGGGGCCTCGGCGGCACCGCAAGGCTCGAAGTCGTGATTCCTATCGTGGTTGTTGCGGTGCTTCTGGCGGCAGTCGTTGACGTCTTCCTTGGCCCGCGCCTGCATCGCTACCTCGATCGCACCGTGTTGGGGCGAAATCTCGGCGTGCAGACGGCTCTGCGTACTTATAGCCTACAGGTGAGCCTGATCCTTGATCTGGAGCGCCTCGCAGAGATGACGCTCGATTGGCTACGGGTGACCTTCCGCGTCGAACGTTCGGCGTTTGTTCTGCTGTCTATCCATGATGAGGGACAGGCAGAGTTGAGGGTGCTCAGCTCTCGCGAGTTCAGCGCTCCCACGAATCAGCAATTCTCGGCTGACAGCCGATTCATCATGCACTTTCGCAGAATCGGGCGCCCGCTGAGCCAATACGATCTGGATATGCTGAGTTGGTTTCAGAACACTGCCGATGATGAGCGCGAATGGTTAAAGTCGCTGGAAGTCGATCTCTACGTTCCTATCCAGGTGAGCGGCACCCCGGTGGCACTCCTTGCACTCGGTCCCAAGGGTGATGGACAGCCCTACTCTGATGAGGATATTGAAGCGTTGGTCACTTTGGCGGGGCAGGCAGGTACGGCAGTTGAGAATGCCCGCTTGATGGACGATCTACGGGCGGTGCAGTCGGATCTGCATCGTCTGAACACAGAGCTGGCGGAGACCAATCGGCAGCTTCAGCGCCTCGACCAGACCAAGACGGACTTTGTGGCGATTGCGTCCCATGAGCTTCGCACGCCCTTGTCGCAGATCTTTGGATACTCCGATGTGCTCGCAAGCCTGGAAGGCGAGGAACTCGGTGACTCGCAGGTGGTGCAGCAATTCATTGCCGGGATCTCACGAGGCGCAAGACGGCTGCAGCAGGTAGTGGACGCGATGATTGATGTCTCACTCATTGAAACTGGCGCCCTCAAGATGCGGTTTGCCCCGACTAGCATTCAGAGCGTGCTCGATCGTGCTGTAGCGCCTGTGGCCCTGGCTTTGCGCGAGCGTGGTCTAACGTTGGCGGTTGGCGATCTGTCGAACTTGCCGACCATCGAGGCCAATTCGTCGCGCCTTGAACAGGTGTTTGCCAGCCTGGTGAGGAACGCAGTCAAGTTCACGCCCGACGGGGGGCAGATCTCTGTTACTGGATACTCTGGCTCGTCGCTATCAGGGAAGGCATACGTCGAAGTTCTGGTCACGGACCAGGGGATCGGCATTGATCCAGAGCAGCGGGACCTGATATTCGAAAAGTTCTACCGGCCCGAGAATCCCCTGCAGCACAGCACGAACGATTCGGCTTTCAAGGGGGCGGGACCGGGGCTAGGCCTATCGATCGCGAAGGGCATTGTCGAGGCACATGGAGGTAGGATATGGGCCGAGAGCTCCGGACGGGACGAGAAGGCGTGCCCGGGAAGCACGTTTCATGTTCGATTGCCGCTCCTGCAGCCTGGCAGTGGCAAGTTGCCCAGCGCGCAGGATTGATGGCTGGACGGCGGATCCAACTGCACCGATCAGAGCAAGTGACCTAGACAAGAAACAGGGCTGCCAGGCCGCCGGTCAGGAGCATGATGGCGAGGGGCGGGAGTAACGCCCGGCGCAGAGTCCTGGGTCCCACGGTCATGGCGATACCCCCCTTGACGATTGTGTTGGAAAGAACAGCGAGGATCACGGCGCGAGCCCCGGTACTGAGAGCCACCCCTCCCTCCACTCCGGCTAGGTCGGCCATAGAAAGGGTGATTGCGTCGACATCGGCCAGGCCGGCAACGGTAGCTGCGACATAGAGCCCAGCGTCCTGGAAGTAGAACTGGGCGGCTTTGGCGACAGCAAGGATCAGCGCATACAGGATGCCGAACTTGATGGCTGGTCCAAGCTCGAACGGGTTAGCTATGTGCACATCGCTGCTTTCGTTGGTGCGCTGCGCAAGGTAGTAGAGCACACAGAACACCAGTCCCCCAAGCATGGCGATGCCCAACGGCAACCACAGAGCGTTCAGGAGGGCGCTGTTCAGCACGGCCACCTCCACAATGACCCTGCCGAACATCATGGCCCACGCAACTGTGATGGCGAGAGCAAAGGGCCGGGCGAGTTCC
>JBFFCR010000125.1:0-9757 GCA_041559855.1 Anaerolineae bacterium
ATGGTGTTATGGGGTGAGTCATCTGCCACAGCTGTCGTCGAGGCTGCAGCGTGTGCATGCCCCAAAGCAGAAGCCCGGTGTCACGCTTCGGGGGAAGCAAGGCATGACACCGGGCCGGTCCCGGTACGCAGGCGCTTGCGGAACCTGTTTTCGGCGCCGGGGCTGGCGCCCTACTATAGCGGGCAGTTCCTAGTTTGTCCTTCTTACACCGATCTTGGTCAGCAGGCTTGGCCGCGAGTCCAAGGCACACCGGGCCGCCCTGACAGCTTCTTCGTACCACCTGTCGGCGGCGGCCAGATGCTGTTCCACTGGCCTATCGCAGCTGATGAGCTCGGCGAGCACAACCTGACCCTCAGCCCACTTTACCTCGTCGTACCCCTGCACAGCCATAGCCTGTGCGATGTCAAGGTCCCATGGGCCGTTCGTCACCAACTTGTGCAGATGCTGGATTATTGTGCTCGCGTCCCTCCTTTCCTTTCGGTGAGCAACTTCTGTGGCCATGCCACTCCCTCATGATTCATGGCGGTTGTTTGCGAGCGTACACCTTCCATTATAACACATCAAGTCAAGCGAAACGTGACAGAAGAGTGTCAAATCGGTCGTAATTTGGTTATAGATTCCGTTTGCAGGGCGTTTCATCGGGGCTGGGTGTGGTATTGGGTCCGGATCCCTTGCGCGACTACAGTGGTGCAGTGTGCTTTGACAAGCAGGGGCATTTCCTCTATAATGTGAGCGGTGCAAATATACCGGGTTGGTGGTTTCGGCGCGATCTGGCGGGCGGCTGCCCTTTTGCAGACAGCAGGGCGTTGTGGGCTACAGGGAGGTAGGGTTGGCTCTATCTGAGAGGCGGATTCTCGTTGTTGATGACGACCCGGATACCTGCTCCCTGATCGTGGACGGCTTGTCGGAGGAGGACTATTCCATCTCTTCGTGCGTGGATGGCGAGCAGGCACTGGAGCTCCTCCAGCAGGAATGTTTCGACCTGGTGTTGGCCGACATCAGGATGCCGCGCATTACCGGTGTAGAACTCTTGCAGCATATCCGCGAGATGAGCCGCAACATCAGCGTCATTTTGATCACGGCCTATGCTTCCCTGGATACAGCCATCGAGGCTGTGCGCAACGATGCCTCTGACTATCTGGTCAAGCCATTCTCTCTAAAAGAGCTCCGCAAGCGGGTTCGTGATGCACTGCCGAGCAGCGATGAACCAGTTTCGCCTCTGGAATATGAGGATTTGCGCATTGATATCGTAGCCCGCCGGGCTTGGGTAGGAGAGCTCGAGGTCGAATTGACTCGCCAAGAGTTCGATGTCTTGGCTTTGCTTTTCAGGCGGAGGGGATGCACGGTATCCTGGCAGGAATTGCTCCGGCGAGTTTGGGGCTTGAGCGATCCTCAGAGGCAGCAGATAGGGATTCTACGCTCCTGCATTCGCCGCCTCAGGCAAAAGCTGGGTGACAACGCTCGCTACCCAAAGTACATCCACAACCGGTGGGGAGAGGGGTACCGGCTGGGGCAATAGTGTCTGCCTCCCTCCTGCGCAGGCGTATTCCCGGTCAACTGGATCGACCGAGACAGGCTTCCGAATCGATTCCCATTCCGATTGACCCCTTTCTCTGCTGGTGCCACACTGACGCTCCGGAGCTTTTGCAGCAAATCGAGAGACCGGATCTCGTTCGGACAATCCTGCAACTCTCCTGTGCCATGTGGTATAATTGATCTGCAAGGCGCCTGGGCTGTCGTTTTCTGCAGAGAGGAGGAAAGCCATGCCTGAGCATTATCCACCGTATATCTTTGGCATGCACGACCGGGGCGGCGAGCACCTGATGCTGAGCAAGAATCGCCTGGGCTGGGTGTTGGTCACGGAGGCGATCGGGGCCGATCCCAACAACCATGCGGGAAGCAACTACGTCGACCTGGCGAATCAAGGGCTGGGCGTTCTGGTGCGGCTCAACCATGGCTACGGCAGCGCGGGCACGATCCCCTTTTCGAACCAGTTCGACGACTTTGCGCGTCGCTGCGGCAACTTTGTGCAAGCCAGTCCTGGCTGTCACCTCTGGATCATCGGCAATGAGATGAACCTGGCCATTGAACGGCCAGGCGGGCCCGGTGGCCAGATCATCACTCCTCAGCTGTACGCAAGCTGCTTCAAAAAATGTAGGGACCAAATCCGCAGCCGCGCCGGTCATGAGCAGGATCAGGTCATGCCGGGCGCTGTAGGACCCTGGAACATAGAGACTACCTATCCTGGCAACTCCTCTGGGGATTGGGTTCGCTACTTTGGCGATATCCTGGCGCTGCTCGGGGATGAGGTGGATGGATTATCCCTACACACCTATACCCACGGGCAGGAGCCCCACTTGGTGTTTGACAATGCCACCATGCAGGCTCCCTTTGATGACTATCACTACCATTTCCGGGCCTACCAGGACTTAATGAGGGCCATACCCGCCGGGTTGCGCGACCGGCCGGTGTATGTCACCGAGACCGACCAGTATGCCGCGTGGCGAGACCAGAACAGCGGTTGGGTGCGCAACGCGTACAAAGAGATTGACGACTGGAACCGAGTTGCGGCCAACCAGCCCATCCAGGCACTCGTCCTGTTTCGCTGGATCATCGGTGATCCAAACGATCCACAGCAGGTGGGATGGGCCATTGAGAACAAGCCTGGCGTGCAGGATGACTTTCGAGATGCGCTGGACAACGAGTACCGAGTCGTCCTACCCCACATCCAGCCTGATTACCGGGCAGCCTGGCTTGAGGTCAAAGCGCCCATGCGTATGGCGCCAGGGGCCGTGGTCCAATTCAGCACGAGGGTCCGCAACGACGGCCGCTCCACCTGGACCCGTTCCGGCGCTCAGGCTGTGCAGTTGGGCTACCGGTGGATCGACGCTGCAGGAAATGTTCTCGAGGGTCAGCAGCGCACCAAGTTGCCCAGTTCCGTGTCGCCCGGCGGGACGGTCATGCTGTCCCAGAGCACAGTGCAGGCGCTAGACACGCCCGGCTATTACACGCTGGAACTGGACCTGGTCGAGGGGGCCTCTGGCTGGTTCGCAGCACACGGCTCGCCAACATGGCAGGCAAAAGGGGTCCAGATCGGACCGCTCTATCGGGCAGCCTGGCTGTCTGTGGATGCACCCTCTCAAGGGACGGCTGGCGAGACAGTCAAGTTCGCGATCCGCGTGCGCAACGTAGGAGCGTTCACCTGGCCCGCTGGAGGCCCGCAGCCAGTGCACCTGACCTACAAGTGGCTCGACGCTGCCGGCGCCGTCGTGGTCGAAGATGGTCTGCGCACTCGCCTGGGCCGGGATGTCGCTCCCCAGGACGAGATCGCCCTGCAAGCCCAGGTCCAGTTCCCGGCGGCACCCGGCCAGTACACGCTGCGGCTGGATATGGTGCACGAGTTCGTCGTCTGGTTCCACTGGAAAGGCTCTCCATTGTATGATCTGGACGTCAACGTCGAGGCGGCGGCGCCTGACTATGCGGCCGAGTGGCTCGGATACGACGCTCCCCAGCGACTGGTGGCTGGCGAAAAGGGACTGGCCTACATAGAGATTCGCAACACGGGGGCGAGGCCGTGGCCCAAGGCGGGAGATGAAGCGATATTGATGGGGTATCGCTGGTTGGACAGCCAGGGAGCCGTGGTACCTGGAAGCGGAGCCCAGACGTGGCCGTTGCCCAGAACGATCGAACCAGGTGACACCGCGGTGTTGCAGGCTGTCGAGTTCATGGCTCCTGACACACCAGCCTCTTACCTGCTCGTGTGGGACCTGGTGCAGGCCGGGACCTGGCTCTCAGAAGAGGGTATCGCGGTCAGAGAGCAACCACTGCAGGTCGTCGCTGCCGAGTACGGCGTGGCGTGGGAGACGGTCGAGCCGTGGCCCACTCAGGCGAGGCCCGGTGAAGAGATCCAGACCAGCCTCCGCATACGGAACACTGGGACAAAGATCTGGTATGCCTCCGGCGCCCATCCTGTGCACCTGGCACATACCTGGTTCACCGACCAGGGGATCCTTTCTGAGCCGTGGGACACCTTTCGCATCCGGTTGCCTCACGACCTGCTGCCTGGTGAGACTGGGGAACTGCCGGACGTACGATTCAAAGCCCCGGATCTCCTCGGCAGCTACATTCTGCGCTGCGATCTGCTGGAGGAGGGGTTGCTTTGGTTCTTCCGCCGGGGAGGCGCGCCGCTGGAGGTGCCGCTGGAGGTCTCGGATAGGGTGCTGTATGTGCCGTGGGCCGCGCAGGCCAGCCACAACGCCGCCGACGCGGCCATGGCCTTTGACGGCAACCCGCAGACCATCTGGGACAGCAAGACTGACCAGGCACCAGGGATGTGGTTTGAGGTCGATCTCGGGCAGGTGCTGGTCCTGGAACGGGTGCGGATCGCCAGCCCGGGCCGGGGGTTTCCGGTTGGATACCAGATCAAGCTCTCTACTGACGGGCAGGACTATCGCCTGGTGGCCCTACAAGCGCAGAACTGGGCCAATGTGGAAGCGGTTTTCGCACCGTGCCAGGCCCGCTACCTGCGAATCGAGCAGACGGGGCAGCCCGACTGGCCGACCACGTGGATGATCGGCGAGATCACCGTGAGCGCTACCGATCCGTGGGCTGGTGGGATGGCCAGTCACTTCAGTGGTGACGCGCATCAGGCTCTCGACGCCCGGCTGGACACTGCCTGGAACACGAGAAACGCCAAGCAAAAGCCCGGGATGTGGTTTCAGCTCGACATGGGCAGCTTGCGCGAGGTGGAGCGTGTCTCGCTCGTGCATCCTCCCAGCCAGCAGCCTCGGGGATATGTCGTGGAGATTTCGGCTGACGCGCAGGCGTGGCAGGAGGTTGGCAGGAACGACGATAACTGGGGAATGGCCGATGTCAGCTTCCCTGCCGTACCGGCGCGCCACATCCGGATCAGCACAACGAACTCCTCGCCGTACCATCCTTGGGGCATCAGCGAATTCGGCGTCTGGCGCTCATCGCCGGTCTGGTTGGTGGGACGCAGAGACTGAGTTCTCTCGCCGCAGTGCGGTCTGTGGGCATGTGCAGGCCCGGGCAACTGTCCTGACTGGCGCGCGCCCGCAGGCAGCAGGGAACGATCAGGGAAGCAGGTCCAGGACATCCTCGATCCGTTCCAGGACCGGGCAGTCGGCCTCGGGGAAGAGATGGTAGGGGTCAAGGAGGACAGGGGTCAACCCGGCGCGCTGGGCGCCAATCACGTCGGCCCAATAGTTGTCGCCAATGTAGATCGATGACCCGGCACTGGCGCCGATCCTCTCCAGGGCCGCGACAAAGATGCCAGGATCCGGCTTTTGGACGCCCACTTCTCCAGAAGCCAGGACGAGCTCAAAGTAGGGCCTCAAACTCAACCGGTCCAGCAGAATGTTGAATCCCTCCACGCTGTTGCGGTTGGTGATCAACCCCAGGCGATATCCCCTGGTTGCGAGTTCCGTCAGAGTCTTACAGCCAGGTTCGGGGCAGACATAGTGCGGTTCGAGATCCTGGAATCTTCCGGTCAATTCTGCCGCCAGCCGCTCCACGTCACCTTTGATACAGAGCGCCTCGAGCAAGTGCCGGTTAAAGTGGTGCCAGAACTCCTCATTGGACAGGCCGGTTATCTGCTCGCGGATGGTGGGATCGATAAAGTAGTGGTGGCGTATCCGGCGGCCATGACGCTCGGCTTCGGGGCTGAGGGGCTGCCCGATCTCGGCGCAGAACGCGCTGATCACATCAGAGCTGTCGGGGTCGAGAAAAACCAGAGTGCCGTCAAAGTCGAAAAAGACGGTGTCGATCGCGTCATTTATGCTCATAGCTGTGCAGTCCCGGTCATCGATATGGCGCAGGCAAGCGGCGCCGCTATTCTAGCATCGACCTATTGCTGTGTCAACAAGGGTAGCATGGGCTGTCGTCCAAAACCGTGGCCTTGCCGAAACGGTCTATCTCTGGTACACTAACGGTGAGACGTGGCACGAGTCGCCACACCAGGCGACCTACTGGCTGAGGAGAGTCGATGACCGCCCAGGCACTTTATCTCAAGTATCGCCCGCAGACGTTCGAAGAGGTGGTCGGGCAGGAACCCATCACCCGCACGCTTCGAAATGCCCTGCGCCATGGCAAGGTCCGGCATGCGTACCTCTTCACCGGGCCACGCGGCACAGGCAAGACGACCACAGCCCGTCTTCTGGCCAAGGCGGTCAATTGCCAGGCGCCTGTCGATGAGCGTCCCTGTAACAAGTGTTCCACCTGTCTTGCCATCAACGAGGGGCGACTGTTGGATCTTATCGAGATCGACGCAGCCAGCAACAGGGGCATCGATGAGATCCGCGACCTCCGGGAGAAGGTCGGATTCCGGCCGAGCGAGGGAGAGTTCAAGGTCTATGTGCTCGACGAGGCTCATATGCTCACCGATCCAGCCTTCAACGCGCTGCTCAAGACCCTCGAAGAGCCGCCGCCACATGTCATCTTTGCTCTGGTGACGACCGACCCGCACAAGATCCCGGCGACCATTGCCTCGCGCTGCCAGCGCTTTGATTTTGGGCGCATCCCTGTGCAGGCAATCGTGGATTGCCTTGCAGGTATTGCTGCGCAGGAGGGCGTGACCGTCGAGCGGGAGGCATTGGCGTTCATCGCCCACCACAGCACGGGCGCGCTGCGCGATGCCATAAGCTTCTTGGACCAAATGACCAGCTACGGTGACGAGATCACACTTGACCAGGCCAAAATGGTGCTGGGAGCAGTTGCCAGCGAATCCGCTGCCAGGCTGGCGACCCATCTGGTCGACGGCGACCTGGCAGGCGGCCTGGATCTGCTCAACCGCGCGATTGGCGATGGGGCCGATCCGCGCCAATTCGGCAGGGAAGCAATCGAATACCTGCGCGGTCTGTTGCTGGTACGAGAGGGTGCAGGCACGCGCTTGCTGCGTGCTACAGCCGAGCAGGCCGCCGAGATGGAGGCCCTGGCGCGACGTGTGTCGGTGGAGCAGTTGCTGCGTTGGCTCCGCCTCTTTAACGAGGCCGTCACCGATCTCAAGCGCGGGCTGCAGACCGTCCCCCAGTTGCCTCTGGAGATGGCCCTGGTGGACGCCATATTGGGTCCCCCGGCAGCCCCATCGCCTGCCCAGGCGGTGCGCCAGGGCCCTGTGCTCTATCAGACCGCATCGCCGGCGGTTTCCCAGCCTGCTACGCTGCAGCCCAAGGCGCGGCCCTCACAGGCGGCAGAGCCAGGCGCCCCCGACGCAGCCCCTGTGACAGCGCCGGCAGACACGGCAAGCAGCGAGGACGAGGCGCATGTTGCCGGGCAGCACGGTTCTGCCGAGCAATCCCCTGCCGGGGCGCTCACTTTGGCACAGGTGGAGCAGGCATGGGCGATGGTGCTGCATGCCGTGCGGCAGCGCAATCCCGCTACCGAAGGGGCGTTGCGCACGCAGTGCAAGCCGGTCGAGGTATCCGGGAATGAGGTGATTGTCACGTACCCCTTTCCCTTCCTCAGGGAGAAACTGGTCGATCCACAGCGAAAGGACGAGATCCAGGACGCCATGGCTGAGGTGCTGAACGTCAACTGCCGGATCAAACTGGTGAAGGATTCAGAGTATGTGCCAGATCCGGCGGCGAATCCTGCACCCTTGCCCTCGATGCCGGCTCAGTCCAATCCGGCGGAGCAGGCGGGGGATGCCCAGCCAGACGAACAGACGGTGACGGAGCACGTCGCCCGCTGGGCAGAGGACCATGGAGGGCAGGTCAAGATCGTTCCGGCAGAGAACTGAGCTCAGAATGCAAACACGCGGGAGGTAGTACATATGGCAAAAGGCAAGGGACGGCGCATTCGCGCCAATCGGCCTGGTGGCCGGCCAGATATGCGGCAGCAGATCATGAAGCTGCAGGAGCAGATGCTCCAGACCCAGGAAGCGCTGGGCGAAAAAACTGTCACCGCCAGTGCTGGCGGCGGGGTTGTCACGGTGGTCATAACCGGGCACCAAAGAGTGGAATCAATCACCATCGATCCCGAGGTGGTGGATCCTGAGGACGTCGAGATGCTTCAGGATCTGATCATGGCTGCGGTCAATGAGGGCATCGAGCGCTCACAGGCCCTGGCTGCCGAGCAGATGGGAGGACTGACCGGCGGGCTGGACCTGGGACTTGGCGGGCTTTTGGGTTAGGCAACATGGCTGCTGTCACCCCCGAGTCGGTCACCCGGCTCATCGAGGCCTTTGCCCAACTGCCCGGCATCGGCCCCAAGACTGCGTCACGGCTGACCTTTTACCTGCTCCGCCGTCCAGCCGAGCAGTCGGAGGCCCTGGCTGGGGCTCTGTCCGATCTGAAGCAGAAGACCCTCTTTTGCAGTGTCTGCTTCAATATCACCGAGTCGAGCCCGTGCACCGTCTGTGGGGATGAAAGACGAGACCGCTCGATTATCTGCGTGGTGGAGGAACCCCTCGACGTGCTGGCCGTTGACCGCACGGGCGAGTTCCGCGGGCTCTACCATGTTTTGCACGGGGCAATCTCTCCGGTAGATGGCATTGGTCCTGACGAATTGCGCATCGGCGAGCTCATGGCTCGGCTGCAAACAGAGCCGGTGCAAGAAGTCCTGCTGGCGACCAACCCCAATCTTGAGGGGGAAGCAACCGCGATGTATCTAGCGCGTCTGATCCAACCGCTGGGCGTGCGCGTCACCCGGCTAGCGCGTGGGTTGCCGGTAGGTGGCGACCTGGAGTACGCTGACTCGGTGACCCTGGGCCGTGCGCTCCAAGGCCGGCGGGAGATGTAGGGAGCCGCCGCAGTAAGCGCGAGACACGCCAGGGTTGGTGCGACGCAGGTCGTCAAGCCAACCCTGTTTCTTCACCACCGGTTGCCAGGTAGGATAACACTGCGCGTCCACAGTTCTGATCTCTTGTCCGCGGTTCTCGTTTATGGTATACTGGTCGAGACATGAAGCGGATCGAGCACTTTATCCCAGGCATTGAGGGCGAGGGGGTGGGAATCCTCGCCCGTTTGCGATGGCCCATTCCGGCGGGTGTGGTTGCTGCCTATACGGCAGCGTACACCGAGCCCGGGGAGAGGGTGTTGGTACCCTACTGTCAGGGATCAGAGGAGGTCCGCGAGATCCTATCCGCGGGACGCCAGGTTGTGGCCCTGAACTTTGATCCGCTCGTCGCCATGGTGGTGAGAACAGAGCTGGCACTGCCGCCTGCGCGCGAGTTGGATGGCGCGGTGGCCCGCTTGGGCGACAGTCCCAAACAAGGCGTGCCCCTGCGTCGCTTCCTCTCAGAGCTCTATGCCACCTCCTGCCCCGCTTGTTCGCGTCCCGCCGTGGCCGACTACTTTATCTGGGACCGAGAGCGGGGAGAGCCCATAGTCAAGCATTTGCATTGCCGGGGGTGTGCCTGGCAAGGCGAGGCCGCCACAGTGCAGGAGGATCTTGAGCGTCTCGCGGACCTGCCGGCCCGGGAGATGCAGTATCACTACGTGCTGGATCGCGTATCTCCTCCAGCACGGGGCGGCTCGCTCCACACTCGTCTCGAATACCTGCTCGAATTCTATTCTCCTCGCAACCTGTACGCCCTGGCCGAGCTTACCCGCAAGATCGAAGGCCTCTTTCCAGAGGGGCCGCTGCACCAGGCGCTCAAGACCCTGCTGGCCGACTGCCTGGATCGCTGCTCATCCCTTGCGCCACTCCCCGGTCGCACTCCTCGGCGGCGTGGCCTGAGGCATCCGAGGCGCTATGTCGAGCGCAACGTGTGGCTTGCTTTTGAGGAAGCTGTGACGCG
>JBFFCR010000126.1:0-9730 GCA_041559855.1 Anaerolineae bacterium
ACGTCGGCAATCGCGCCCGACGTGATCCACATCTTGCTGCCGTTCAGGACGTAATGGTCGCCGTCGCGGACGGCTACGGTGCGGGTGGAGCCGGCATCAGAGCCGGCCTGGGGCTCGGTCAGCCCAAAGGCCGCCAGGCCCTCGCCCGCGCACAATCGGGGCAGCCACTTCCGCTTCTGCTTCTCGTTGCCAAAGGAGTAGATCGGCGCGCAGCCCAGCGACACGTGGGCCGCATAGATGATCGCCGTCGAGCCGCAGGCCCGGGCAATCTCTTCGACGGCGATGGCATAGCTTACCGTATCTCCCCCGCCCCCGCCATATTCCTCGGAAAATGGTAAGCCCAGAAGGCCCAGTTCGGCCATCTGGCGGACATTCTCCGAGGGAAACTCCTCCGACTTGTCCACCTGCGCCGCCCGGGGCGCGACCTCGTTCTGCGCAAAGTCGCGCACCATCTCGCGCACCATCCGTTGCTCTTCATTGAGCTCGAAATCCATCGCTCATTGCCTCCTTTGGCACTTGCAGAAATGTGGCTGGCAGCTACCCGGCCATCTCACCTACCAACCTGGGCTCGCCCCACACCGCCCAGGCCCACTCGTGATTGCCAAGCCCGTCGGTCACAAACTGGATGCGGGCCACATCGCCAGGCAGCGTGGGCATCTCGATCTCGCGCTGCTTCCATTTGCGGGCGTGCTGTGTGTCGCTCCAGATCCGCCAGTCATTCACAAAGATCCGGAACGCGACGACATTCCCCTCCACCAGTTGCGATCCGTCACGAATGCCCGTGGCAAAGCGCAGGCGCAGATTGCGCACGTTTGACGGCACCGGCACTTGATACTCGACGACGGCCGCCCCCTGCACCGGAGGATGCTGCCAAAGCGCCATGCGCGACTCGCCTGCGCAGATCGCCTCCCCAACGTGCACCTCCATGCCCGCCGGATCCGGATCGGCGCTCAGGACGGCCCTCCGAAAGTGCTCGACACAATCGAAAACCCAGGGCTGGCCCGTCCCTGCCGCAGAGGCGGGAGCCTGTTTCCATTTGAGATACTCGACAAAGGCGGCCAGTTCGGCCAGGCTCTCCGCAGACAGGGACTCCAATTGATCCACGATCTGTTCCAGTCTCACCATCTCGCCTTCACCTCTTTTCAAGAGTCAGGATCTCCATCGCTTTGTACAATGGAGGGCTGAGCAGCTGGCCGGAGCATTACCGCAGTGATCTCCTTGAGAAGCTTGGCCACCACCATAGCGGTGCAGCCTGCCAAATCGCGGTGAGGGTTGAGCTCGACAATGTCCGCACCGACGACCGGTACCCGCAACCCCTGAACAAGCCGCAGAACCTCTCGCACCGATAGCCCGCCCGGTTCATGATGCGACACACCCGGAGCGAAGGCCGGGTCGAGCACGTCCAGGTCGATAGAAAGATACAGAGGACCGTCCAGCCCTAGCTCCAGCCCGGGTTGGTATTGGCGCATCTCTATCACCTCGACCCCAAAGCGCCGAGCCTGCGCCCGCTGGTGCGGGTTCATGGTCCGGACCCCAACTTGAACCAACCGCTGCACCAGCCCCTCCTCCATGATCCGGGCAAAGGGACAGGCGTGAGAGGAACGACTCCCCTCGAACTCGTCGTAGAGATCGGGGTGGGCGTCCAGGTGCAGCACCGTCAAGCCGGCATACTTGGTCGCAAAAGCGCGCACTATCGGATGAGTTATGGCGTGGTCGCCGCCGAGGGCCTGCACCAGGGCGCCTCCCTCGAGCAAGCTCGCGATCGCCGCTTCAATCTGCTCAAAGGCACCGGGCCCGCTGCCAAGGTCCAGATCTCCGAGATCGAGCCAGCGAGGCTCTGCGCCGAGATCCATGCCGTCCTCTGCACACAGATTCGTCTCGCCGGACCAAAGCACCTCGCGAATGCGAGGCGGCGCGAGCGCAGCCCCGCGCAGGAATGACGAATTCTCATCCCATGGTACGCCGATAAGCGTCACGGCGCCCGGCGTCACCTGCTCGAAGGAGCCAGACGGCGCGGGATTGGACGCGCCGGATGTCGGCAACAGCATTGGCACTCCCTACAGCGTCAGGACCAGGCCCACCTCGTGGTCAAACATCTTGCCGCTGCGCACAAAACCCAACTTGCGATAGAACCCCTCCGGATTGCCCGGCCCCTGCCCGCAACTGGTCTCGAGGACGGTCGCGCCGGGCCTGCTCCGCACATAGTCCGCCAGCAGCTCGATTGCCCGGCGGCCGAACCCCTTGCCATGGTGCGGCCCCGCGATCATGAGCCGCCACAAGAAATAGTCCGGCTCATCCGGGTCATCGTACAGCATGATAAAGCCCACGGGCGTCTCGCCGGCATAGATGGCCCGGAACCAGGCGTGCTCCTCAAAGTGAGCCTGGGCGATCGATACCGCATTGGGCGCGACCATGTGTTTCTTGGGTGGGAGCAGCGTGTCGCTCAACCGGCACACGGCGCGCACGGTTTCCGATGTGATCTCGCGGAGGCTCACCTCTGCCTCCGGACCAGGCTCCGCAGCATCCGAGCCTGCGGCCTGGTGTGGCGCTTCGGTGATCAGGTACTCCAGGTACTCGCGCGCCCGCCCGTGGGTGTGCGGCGGTAGCTCCCGAACCAGCTCCTCCAACGACTTTGTGGCCATCTCCCTCCTCGACTCCAGCGCAGCGGTATCCCATCAGGATGCGATCTGTGATCATTCTACAACAGATCGGGTCAAATGTAAACCGGTCGAAGACAAAACAGGCGGGCCTGCTGCCCAGACTCTTCTGGAAGCAAGCCCGCCTGCCACGTTCCGCCTTCTGCCCTGCGGCTAGCTGGCGAACCTGGACTGGAGGATCTCCTCCAGTGTCGGCCTGCCGATCACCTGCAGCTCATAGTACACGCGGTCGGCAGGATGCTCGAGCTTGACCACCCGCCGCAGGTCGATGGGCGTGCCGATGATGACCAGGTCGCAGGGCGTGGCGTTGATGGTCTCTTCCAGATCCTTGATCTGTTCCTCGCCATAGCCCATAGCCGGCAGCAGCGCCCCGGTCTTTGGATAGGCGGCAAAGGTCTCGGCAATAGAGCGCACAGCGTAGGGACGCGGATCGATGATCTCACTGGCGCCATAGCGCCGCGCCGCCACCACGCCGGCACCGTATGCCATCTCGCCGTGGGTCAGGGTGGGCCCGTCCTCGACCACCAGGACGCGCTTGCCATAGATGGCCTCGGGATTCTCGACAAAGATGGGCGAGGCAGCCTCGACGATGATCGCCGCCGGATTGACAGCGCGGACATTCTCCCGCACCTGGGCGATATTAGCCAGATCGGCCGTGTCGATCTTGTTGAGCACCACAACGTCGGCAGCGCGGAGATTGCTTTCGCCTGGGTAGTAGGTGAGTTCGTGCCCCGCACGGTGTGGATCGGCCACGACGATGTGCAGATCCGGCTTGTAGAATGGCAGATCGTTGTTGCCCCCATCCCAGACGATGACATCGGCCTCCTTTTCCGCCTCACGCAGGATGGCCTCATAGTCCACGCCCGCATAGACCACCACGCCCCGGTCGATATGCGGCTCGTACTCCTCGCGCTCCTCGATGGTGCACTCGTACCTATCCAGATCGCCATAGTCGGCGAACCGCTGCACCCTCTGGGCGACGAGGTCGCCATAGGGCATTGGGTGGCGTATGGCGACCACCTTGTGGCCCATCTTTTGCAGGACATCGCACACATGGCGGGTGGTCTGGCTCTTGCCTGAACCGGTGCGTACGGCGCATATAGCGACAAGCGGTTTTCTGCTCTCGATCATCGTCCGCTTTGTTCCCATCAACCGAAAGTCGGCGCCCGCAGCCAGAACCAGGGAAGCCTTGTGCATCACATACTCGTGCGACACATCCGAGTAGGCAAAAATCACTTGGTCGACGCCCAGCCGGGAGATGAGGTCCAGCAGTTCTTCTTCGGGAAAGATGGGGATGCCGCTGGGGTAGAGACTGCCAGCCAGCTCTGGCGGATAGGCCCGCCCCTCGATATTCGGGATCTGCGTCGCAGTGAACGCTACGACCTCATAGGTGTCGTTGTCCCGAAAGACGGTGTTGAAATTGTGAAAGTCGCGCCCGGCGGCGCCCATGATCAGAATGCGCGTGCGTGACATGGTGTTCCGTCCCTCCTTGACGAATTCTATGTTTGCTTGGTCGTATGATTCGGGCGCAGCCGGGGTAGGGCAAACACCCTCTTTTATATCCCGCAAGAGCAGCGCGCACCGGGTAGCCCCGGCGCCGGTGCTCAGGCGATCCTGGCGAGGATCACGCCCACTTCATAGAGCACAACCAACGGGCCCATGACCAGCATCATGTTCAAGGGATCCACCGTGGGTGTTATCACAGCGGCAAGTACTGCGATGGCGACCAGGGCGTACTTGCGGCTCTTTCTCAGGGTTTCGGCATCGATTACGCCAGCTTTGGCCAAAAAGTAGACAAACAAAGGCAGCTCAAAAGCCACACCTATCCAGAACATGAGCGAGGTAGCGAAGGAGAGATACTCGCCGATGGCCCAATTCTGCTCAATGACATTGGACATGAAATTCCCGAGAAACTTGAGAGACGCCGGCATCATGACGAAATAGGCAAAGGCAACCCCCATCAGGAAGCAGAGGGTCGCGCCCGGCACCAGGATGAATAGGTAGCGCCTCTCTTTCTTGGTCAGGCCCGGGGCGATGAAACTGCCGATCTGGTAGACGAAAAAGGGCATGGACGCAATCAAGCCACAGAGCAGGGCAACCTTCATATAGTTGCCCAGCGACTCGGTTGGCTTGAGGGCCTGGACGGTCACATCGCCGAGGGGCCACAGCAGGAACTCAAAGACGTATCGGGTCACGAAAAAGCTGGCGATCGTCAAGATGATCAGAGGAATGATAGCCCGGATGAGCCGCGTGCGGAACTCCCTGAGGTGCCCCATGAGCGGCATCAAGCCCGGCTCGTTTTCGGCGGAGGTGTCCGGGGTCGTCTGGGCGTCGTCACTCACTCGCCTGCTCCTCAGACTCGTCAGCGGCTTCCGGCGCCGGTGCCGTGCCGGAGGGCGCCTCTCCCTCCTCCTGGCCGGACTCGGCCAGCGAGAGGGCATCACGCCCCCGTTTGGCCAACGCGCCGACCGGGTCTTTCGCCACCTGCGCCGCGCTGGAGGCTGTTCGTTTCACCTCTTCGAGGCCGTCGGTCACTTCCTTCAGCTCGGCAATGGTGTCGTTCAGCTCTGCGGCATCGACCACAGACTTGACCATGTCCTTGGGGATCGAACGCACCGACTCGACAGACTCGCGCAATTCCCGCGTGGTTCTCTGGATCGATTGCATCTCTGGCCCGAGATCCTTGGTCAGGTTTTCATAGGCCTTGCGGACATCGCGCAGGACTTCGGCAAGCTTGCGCCCCACCTCGGGCAGGCGTTCAGGGCCCACCACAAGGAGCGCCAGTAGCAGTATTACAACAATCTCGGTGATGCCGACGTTGCTAAAGATGTTCATGACCGGCTATGGGAGCCCTCCGCAGACACCAGCGAGCCCAACACGCCGTTGACAAAGCGTCCCGAGCTCTCACTACCAAACTCCTTGGCCAGTTCCACGGCCTCATTGATGGCCACCTTGATCGGCGTATCGTCACGAACCAGGATCTCATAGATGGCCAATCGCAGCACGTTGCGATCGATAATGGCGATCTGGTCCACGGGCCACTCGGGCGCGTAGCGTCCGATCAGTTGGTCCAGTTCCTCTCGCTTCACGCTCACACCTTCCACCAGGTCAATGGCGAACACCGTGCCCGCCTCTGACAGCGGCGCATCCCCCAACAGCCGTTCGATCACAGACCTGGGAGAGTGTTGCGTGCAGTCGAGCTCAAAGAGCGCCTGCAGCGCCGCGATCCGGGCCTGGTGGCGAACCTTCATCCTGCCTTTGCCTTCTTGTCCCGTTCGTCGGCAGCCAGTTCGGTCACGATGTCGTCGATGTGGATGTTGATCTCGCTTGCTTCCATGCCCACGATATCCCGCAGCGCCCGAGCGATCTGGGCCTGCAGGTTCCGGCCCATCTGCAACAGATCCACGCCGCGGTGGGCCATCAGATGGACATTCGCCGTCACCAGATTGTCAGCCACGCTGATGCTGACCCCCCGGCTCGCCGTTTGCATGCCCAACAATCGCTTGACCCCGGGCACGTGTTCGCATAGCTGTGCCACGCCAGGTTCCGCCAGCGAGGTCTTTTGCACAATCGTGACCAGTACGTCGGGCGCAATCGTTACCTTTCCGAGATTCTGCTCCACAGAGATCCTCCTTACGAGATCGCGAGACCGCCATCGACGGCCAGGACCTGTCCGGTGACGAATCCGGCCTCCTCCGAAGCCAGATAGGCCACCGCAGCCGCCATGTCCTCGACTGTGCCCGTCCGTCCCAGCGGGGTCCGTTCGATGGCCTGGTCGACCATATTCTGGGGCAGGTCCGCCGTTAGATCGGTGGGCACCAACCCGGGCGCAATGGCATTGCAGGTGATCTGGCGCCCTCCCAGCTCCTTGGCGACAGTCTTGGTCAGACCGATGATGCCCGCCTTGGCCGATGCATAGTTTGCCTGACCTGCATTCCCGGAAATCCCAGCAACGGAGGCAATGTTCACGATCCTGCCATAGCGCTGCCGCATCATCTGGCGGCTCACAGCCTTGATGCAGTTAAAGGTGCCCTTCAGATTGGTGTCAATCACGACGTCCCAATCGTCCTCGCTCATGCGCAGCAGCAAGGTGTCGCGCGTGGTGCCGGCGTTGTTGACGAGGATATCAATACGCCCAAAGGCTGCCTTGGCGGCATCGATCAGCGCCTGGGCGTCGGCTGCCTGGCTCACATCCGCCTGGACCGGGACGGCCTCGCCGCCGGCGGCCTTGATCAGCGCCACCACCTCGCCCGCCGCCTCCTCATTGCCCCGGTAGTTGACGACCACCTTGGCCCCCCCCCGAGCCAGTCGCAGGGCAATGGCCCGGCCGATGCCGCGGGACCCCCCGGTGACCACCGCCACCTTGTCTGTGAAATCCATCGTCGCGTCCCTCCTCGTTTCTCAGAGCTGGCTTAAGGGGCAAAGGCCTCCAGCGAAGCCAGGTCGCCCACGCTGGTCGTTTCCACAGCCGGCTCTATGCGCCGCATCAACTTGCCGAGCACGTCGCCTGGGCCCACTTCCACAAAGCGCGTGACGCCCTGCTCAACCATCCACTGCATCGAGGCCGTCCAGCGCACGGGCCAAGTGAGCTGACCGGCGAGCTCGTCCCGGATCTCGTCCGCAGTCGACACCGGGCGTGCGCTGATGTTCGCCACAATCGGCAGATCGGGCGCGCGGAACGGCGTGCCGTCCACGGCAGCGCGATAGTCCTCGACGACACCGGCCATTAGCGGCGAGTGTGCCGCGATGCTGACCGCGAGGGGGATGATCCGCCGGCCTCCGCGCTCGCGGAGCCGTTCAATGGCGCGCGCCAGGGCCTCAGAATCGCCCGAGATGACCACCTGCCCGGGCGAGTTGTAGTTGGCAATCTGCACGGCCCTGCCGGTCTCGCTGGCTGCCTCCTGGCATGCCTGCTCCACGTCGGCGTCGTCCATCTTGAGCACGGCAGCCATGCCGCCGGGACTCTGAACGCCGGCTAGCTTCATCAGGCGCCCGCGCTCCCGCACCAGGCGCAGCCCTGCGTCAAACGCCATCGCCCCTGCCGAGACGAGGGCGGTCAGCTCGCCCAGGCTGTGCCCGGCAACCATGACCGGTGGCGGCAGCTTACCCTCCGCTTCGAGAACGCGCTGCATGGCCAGACATGTGACAAAGAGGGCTGGCTGCGTGTTGATCGTGTCGTTCAGAAGCCCTTCTGGCCCTTCGAAGCAGAGCTCGGACAGCGAGAAGCCCAGGATCTCATCTGCCTCATCGTACAGACGCCGCGCCTGGGGAAAGGCCTCGGCCAGATCGCGGCCCATGCCCACAACCTGACAGCCCTGTCCGGGATACAGCAACGCCGTTTTGGTCAAGCGGCCTCCCGTTCTGGATACTCAGAAGGCAAAACAAGCCGTGCGCTTGGGAACATATCCCCCAGGGAAATGCCGCCCCGGCACGGCCTGTGCCAAACTACTTCAGTGAAGCACCTAATCGGTGCACACATCCTCTATTCGGACTTGATTTCGATCGCTTGGATGCCCTTGTAGCTGCCACACGACGGGCAGACCTGATGGGGCAGGCGCATCTCGTGACAGTTCGGGCACGGCACCAAGTTCTGAGCCTTGAGCGCATGGTGGCTTCGTCGCCGGCCCTTGCGACCCTTGCCCAATTTGTGTTTCGGTGTTGCTCCCACTGGCTAGTCGCTCCTTTCCTGCAGTTTCGATTCGTCGGACAGCAGAGACTGCAATGCAGCCCAGCGCGGGTCAATCTCCTCGTCTTTGCAGAGACACTCCCCAATATTTCGGTTGCCCCCACAGCGCGGACACAGGCCCGCGCAGTCGGGACGGCAGACGGCCTCCATCGGCGCTGACAACCACAAACCCTGGCGTACAACCTCGCTCAGATCGAGAACGTGATGCTCGTCGATTAACAGAGCCTCATCGAGTTCTTCCTCTGGCAACTTGTCCAGAGACGCCTCGGCAAAGTCGGCCTGTGGATGGAACTCTTCCTCAAGCTCGAGCTCTACCTCACTGGTCATCGGCTCCAGGCAACGATGGCAGGTCAGCCGCAAGGTAACCCGCAGCCCGCCGGTTGCCAGAATGCCCTGACTTGTGCGCATCAGCGTGATCGAGCCCACAAGGAGAGTGATCGGCTCCAGATCAGGATCCAGATTCCAGATCTCCTCCCGCACGTCGTAGCGCCGTTGGACGCCGGTCGACCCCTTGAGTAATTGGGCAACGTTGTACTGCATCTCGGCTACCCTGATCTCACCTACTGGTGGGTCGCCCAATTATAGGCGAGAGTACACTCTGTGTCAAAACGAGCGCGTGGCCGGAACCGGCACCATCACCCTTCTTGCGCCGGAGCGAGGTCCTGGCGTCCAGCCCCGCGCGCGGGCGCCGGGTTCAACTCGTCCGCCTCGTGCGCGGCCGCCGGGTTCGGCAAGTCGGCCTCGTGCACCGGGGCCAGCGTATCCAGGCCATTCCGCACCGTCACCAGCAAGTTGGCGATGTTGCCTTCCACCTCATTCAGTTGCCTGTCCAGGCGATCGAGCACGGAGCGCGCGTATTCAGTAGCCTCCGCCTTGAGGAACTCTGCCTCGCGCCGAGCTTCCTCCTTGATCTCGACAGCGCGAAGCTCGGCGGCGCGGCTCAGGTCGTGATCTACAATCAGGGCGCGGGCGTCGTCACGAGCTTCTTGCACAATGTGCGATGCCTGCTCCTCCGCCTGGGCGACAATCCGCTCCCGCTCCCTCTGGAGCCGCTCCCCATCCTTGATCTGCTGCGGGATCGCCGTGCGCATCTGGTCAATCACATCGAGGAAATCGTCCTCGTTGATGATCAGGTAGGCGCTCAACGGCACCCGCATGCTGTCGGCAAGCAGCCGTTCGAGCCGGTCAATTAGATGATAAATGTCACTCAATGTAGGCCTCCTTCCCAGTTTCCCGCTCCAGAAGGTGTCTGAAACCGAACCTCATCCCTGGTTTCAGACCCACCGACTCTACCCTCGTACGACGGTAATCGCCGCGACGTACCTCACCCGCCCTAGTCTCGCAGGGACACCAGCTTGACCGCGTCTGCACCGGTGCTGCCAGGCCC
>JBFFCR010000127.1:0-9725 GCA_041559855.1 Anaerolineae bacterium
CTCGGCTCTGCATTCTGTCGATCCAGCTTCAGTCATCGATTGCGGCTGAAGCCTCGTTTACTCAATTCTTGCTCTACCTTCAGGCCAGGGCTGCCGGTTCTAGGGTACCTCAGCAAAGGCCGACACTGGCGCGAAGGCGACCCCCACCATGCTGGGACCGGTATGGGCACCCAGCACAAGGGATAGATTTCCCTCAGGTAGCCAACTGCAATCAAACCTCTGCTCGATGAACTCGCGCAACATGGATGCCCCTTGGGGATTGTGGGAGTGAAGTACCTGCACGCGCAAGGCACTGCCGGGCGCGTGCATCTGCGAGATACGATCGACCAGCCCTTGCACGGCGGCCTTGAAGCTGCGCACCTGGCCCAGCTGCACGTAGGTCCCGTTCACCTTTTCCACCCCGATGAGTGGCTTGATGTTCAACAACGAAGCTATCAGGCCCTTCATGTGGCTGATGCGCCCGCCGTGGATCAGGTACTTGAGCTCCTTCAGGGTGTAGGCGCTCTCGCTGGCATCGCCGATGCGCTCCATCAAGCCCAGGATCTGCTCCATGGACCAGCCAGCCTTGGCGGCGCGGGCCGCGGCCTCGACCTGCCATCCGGCTGCGGCGGACAGCGTCTTGGTGTCGATGACCGTGACGTTCGCCTCTGGCACCGTGCTTGCGCCGGTCCGGGCTGCGTTGAGCGTGCCGCTCAGGCCGGAGGAGATATGAATGGACAGGATGTCGGGATCGACGGCTGCCAGCCGCCGGTAGGTCTCGGCGAAATCGCCTGCCGAGGGCTGTGAGGTGACAGGAAGGCTGTCGGTCTCGGTGAGCAATCGGTAAAACTCGTCCGGTTGGATGTCCACGCCCTCGCGGTACGACTTGCCGTCGAGCGTGACGACCAGGGGTACAACATGAATGTTCAGTTCGGCCAGCCGCTCCTGGGGCAGGAGAAGGTCTACGCCGCTGTCGGTTACGATCTGCATTTTTCGCTCCTTGGCGAGCCAATGACAGGCTCGGTGGTTATACCGACCCGGTGAAGGGTCAGAGGGTATCTCTTTTCTATCATGCTTTGGTCAGCGCTGCCGTCACGACCGGCTTGCGCTTGGTCTCCCGGTAGAGGAAACTGGACAGCGCCCGCTCGATCTTTTCCTCGACCTTGCGGGAGGCCGTGCCCCCCTTGACCGACGCAGCGTCGCGGACGACCTCCTCGGCCCGGGAGAGCAGGTCCTCGGCATCCGGAATGTAGACAAAGCCCTGGGTGATGATGCGCGGCTTGCCCACAATCTTGCCTGCCTTGCGGTCGTAGCGGGCGACGGCGGTCACAAAGCCGCTCTGGGCCAGCTCATCCCGCTGGCCCATGACGGTGGGCCCTACCTCGCCCACGAGCGACCCGTCCACAAAGACATAGTCGCCCGGGATTCGCTCTCCGATCTGCATCCGCTCCCCATCAAAGGTCAGAGGGTAGCCGTTTTCGACCACGGCGATATCCTTCTTGGCGATGCCCAGCTCGTGGGCCAGCTTGGCATGCTGCACCAGGTGCCGGAGCTCGCCGTGGATGGGAACAAAGTAGCGGGGCCGGAGCAGGTTGATCAGAAGCTTGAGTTCTTCCTGGCTGGCGTGCCCCGAGACATGCGCCTGGGCCGAAGGACCATAGTAGACGTCCGCTCCCTTCTGAAAGAGGCGGTTGATGACGCTATAGGTCGTTTCCTCGTTGCCGGGGATGGTGTGCGAAGAGAGCACCACCGTGTCGTACTCCTGAATGCGTAGCGAGCGATGGGTTCCCGTCGCCAGCCGGTTCAGGACTGCCATCGGCTCGCCCTGGGAACCGGTGGAGATGATGACGACTTGCTGGGGTGGCAGGTCGTCGATCTCGTCCAGGCTGATCAGCATTTCCTTCGGGATGTCCAGATAGCCCAGCTCGCGGGCCACCTGTGTGTTCTCGACCATGCTCCGTCCGGCGATGGCGATCTTGCGGTTGTGCCGCGCGGCGACGTTCACCACCTGCTGCACGCGCGAGATCAGCGACGAAAAGGTGGCAATGATCAGCCGGCCCGACGCCTTGCGCATGATCTGGTGGAACGCATCATCCAGCACGGCCTCTGACGGCGTCGAACCGGGCTGATCGGCGTTGGTGCTATCAGAGAGCAGCACCAATACGCCACGTCCGCTGAATTCGGCCAGCTTGGCCTGGTCGGTGGGCCAGCCATCGACCGGGGTGTGATCCAGTTTAAAGTCGCCCGTGTGCACCACCAAGCCCACCGGTGTGGTGATGCCCAAGCCGACCGAGTCGGGGATCGAGTGGCAAACGTGATAGGGCTCGATGGTAAACGGACCGATGTCGATTGCGTCGCCGGGGGCGTAGGTGTGCAGGGTCGCCTGCTCCAGCATTCGCTCTCGCCTGAGCTTGACCTCAATCAGGCCCCGGGTCAGCCGCGTGGCATATACCGGCACGTCGAATTCGCTCAGAAAGTGAGTCAGGGCGCCGATGTGATCCAGGTGCCCGTGCGTGATGAGGATAGCGCGCAGCAGGTCCTTCTTGTCGCGCAAATAGTCCCAATCGGGGAGGATATAGTCCACCCCCAACATATCAGATTCCGGGAACATCATTCCCGCATCGATCACGATGATATTGCGGCCGTATTCGATCAGTGTCATGTTCTTGCCCACTTCCCCCAGGCCGCCCAGGGGCATGATACGTAGTTTTGCAGTCAGTTTCGTTCTCCAAACGAAGGCGAGGTCAAATGTCCTTCCGAGTTGAATGTACAAGGATGCGCGGGCCAGAGCAAGCCTGGCCCGCGCTTCAGTCATACCAATTGTAGACGCCAGCGCCTGTCATGGGACGACTGGCGCTCCCACAGGTTTCCTACCAGCCCAGCACCGTCACGTTGGCCGCCTGCAGGCCCTTCTGACCCTGCTCGACCTCGAACTCGACCTGCTGACCTTCCTCCAGGTTGCGAAAACCCTGGCCCTGGATTGATGAGTAGTGGACAAAGACGTCGGCGCCTCCCTCCCTCTCGATAAACCCGTAGCCCTTGGATCCATTGAACCACTTGACAGTTCCAGTTACTCGTTCAGACATTTCTCACCTTCTGGTATTTTGTTAGGAGGAAGGTAGAGCTGGCGGTCAGTGTGTACAAAGAGCACCCAGACTGGTAAGCCTGGGTGCTCATCTTCTACGGTGATCTAACCAGATTCTTACTTCATCCTACGCGCATATCCTACCATACACGCGTGACGCTGTCAAATCCTCGTAGTGGTGTGGCGCACGCTAGGACGAAAGCCTGTCGAGATCGAGTAGCAATGCCCGCAACGCCAAGGCTACGGCGACGAGCTTGTTGGGATCCACAAGCTCCGGGCTGTCCTGCGGGGTATGCGTCACGTGGGTCGAGAGCTCCATGAACTGCTGCGACGTGATGGCCATGGCCGGGACCTGGTTCTGTACAAAGATCGAATGGTCTCCCTGGTACCATGGTTGCCCCTCGACCATGCCCTCTTGCGCGGCGAACGCTCTTCGTATCAGGCCGGCTACCTCGTCCGGGCAGCCATACAGGGAGTACTCGGTGTTTCCCTGGTAGTAGCCTACCCCGTCCATATTGATGGCCAGGATCACAGAGGACAGCGCATCCGCGTTCTCTCGGAGATAGAGTTGTTGTCCTGCTGCGCTGTAGTCATCTTCTCCATTGAGGGCAACAATCTCGATCCTGGTATCCCCGGCGTAGTCCTCCAGCAGCTCTGCGAGCAGTAGGAGGATCGCGACGCCGGTGGCGTTGTCAAGGGCGCCCGGGGTGTTCTCCTTTGTGTCAATGTGCGCGCACACCACGAGCCTGCGCTTCGAATCAGGACCCTTGCGCGCAAGGACGTTGCAGCCCGTGGCGGGCAGCCGTTCCGCCTCGATCTGGAGCGAGACCTCCCTGCCCGCATGTCTTGCCAGTCGCTCGCCCTCCTCCTCTGTGAGATAGACGGACGGGATGTCGAAATCACCGTCTTCGATGAGGGGGAAGGGGTACATACCGCCTGCCAGCTCCGGATTCCGTGCCGTGGCAGCGACAATGGCTGCGGGGTTCTTGGTTTCTAGGAGGTGCACGATCTTTTGGTGGCGCTCTGGGTTATAGAAGGTAAAGTTCTTGGGCATGAGCTGCTCTTTGGCAAGGTCCCCCCTGAGTAGAAGGAGCTTGCCCGCGGCCTCGATTATCTCCAGCTCATCGACGGTGGCTGCTACGACGAGTGGTGCGCACAGGTCGCAACCCAGCGAGTAGGGGCTGATGAACGCCTCGAACGCTTCGTCCCCAGCTACCAGCCTGGCCTCGCCATGGGTCCAGTCGAGGCAGTCAAACTCGGAACGCTCGACTTCTAAGCCAAAGGAGGCCGCCGTCCGGGCAAAGAACTCTGTTGCTGCCCGGTTCCCATCGCTGCCAACCCGCCGGTGCGGGATTTCCACGCACAGCCGCTGCAGGTAGGTCTGCGCCTGCTCTGATAGACGACGGCGGTTCATGGCTCCTCCCTCCTGCAATCGGAACTCAAACAGCAAAACGGCCTCGCGCCAGCGACCCGGGCGCAGGTTCGCAGGCGTGGTGGGCTGAAGCGTAGGTAATGAGGGGCATTTTGTTCAGGACCGGCGCAGAATGAATCCGTGGCTATGGTGCACAGAACCGTTCCGAGCGTCAGTGCGAAGCCATTGAGCGTTTTGCGGCTCACCATGCACCTCCGTGTATAGTCAGGCCTTGATCGGAGCTTGTCCCTGTTGTGCAGACGTGGCCGCTGCTTGCCCTGCCTGTGACAGCATTCCGTACTTGTCGCATTCTGGAAATGGCTCGACAGGTGATTCTTCAAGATGACAAAATCTATGCTACCTGAATAGATCAGAATGAGAGCCCGTCCTGATCAGCACGATCTCGGTTTCGGCCAGTTCATAGATCAGCAGCCAGTCAGGCTCTATGTGACACTCTCGTGTACCCTTGTACTGCCCGACCAAAACGTGATCCCGATACCTTTCAGCCAAAGGTGCCCCTTCCACCAGGGTCACAAGTACCCCCTTTAGCTTCTCCAATTCTCTGCCTTGTCGCTGCATCCGCCTGACATCGCGCTTGAACTGGCGGGTGCGCCTGATCGTCTTCATTAGATGCCCAGGTCTTCGAAGAGATCGTCAAGCGTATTAAGGCTCTCGAGGTCCTGGCGTGTGCGCGCCTGCTCCAACGCTTCCACGGTTGCATCATTGGGCACCCGCACGGCGAAGGGCAGCCCACGCTCAAGCTCCACCTGCTTGTAGAACAGAGTGATCGCCTGCGTGGCGGTCAGGCCCAGTTCCCTGAACACCTCTTCTGCGTCGCGCTTAAGCTCCGGATCGATCCTGGCTGAAATGACTGCGGTCTTGGGCATTATGAAACACCTCCCAGCAAGTATGTATTGCTGTTGTATATACATTATACCAGTCCCCCAGGGCCCCTGTCAAGTGCATCCGAACTGATGTCCGCTCGGCAATTACAGCGGAGCGTGGCGGCCCAAGAGGTGAAGCCGCAGTTAGGCCCTTGGTGCAAGGATTCAGATGCAGTTGCCGGTGCAGCCACTCGGTCGCCATGTGGCAGCTATAGTGAGTCCTTCTTGAGGTTTATCCCGTTCTGGCACGGTGATTCGGGCCCGGGTGTGGTTTCAAGAGTCAGAGCCAGCTACAGCCTCGATGACCGCCTCGAGGTAGGCGATAGCTACGCCCAACTCCTGTTTCATGCGGGCGTACTCGTCGAAACGATCGGTAAAGTCCGAGTAATCGGCGCCGGTCTGTTGCTTGAAGCTGAATGCCTGGTTGATCTGGTTAGCGTAGAAGGACCGGCTCGACAGCATGCTGTCGAGCGTCCTGTCCAGGTCTACCCTGCCATCCGCGACGATACAGTATTCCGCGATGAGGGGGTGCTTGGGCCAGTCAAACCCCAGGCCTCGGAGTTCCTCGACGGACAGCTTCCGGGTCATCTATCCTCCGCGCACTAGGCTGGCGGCGTTCAGAACAGGTGCCAGACGGCAAACCATGGCTACATGAACCTTACCATGTGGATGTGCTCGATGTTCACTTCCATGTAGGGTTCGCCATAGGCAGAAAAGCCCTTCTGATTATGTAGCTAGTCACAGTGTACCCCCCTAATGCTCGGTAGTCGCTGTTTCATAATTGGGGATGGGGCCGGTTGATAGCAGGGCCGAGTGTAAACTCATTTGATCAACACACACGATTGACGAGCTAAGCTTACTGTGCTGCATTTTGAGGCCATCTGCAATTATATCTCACCTCGTATTGGTTGTCAAGATACTAGAAAACTGGCTTGAGTATACATTTCGGTGGGAATTTGAGAAGGAGCGGACTCCAGGTATGCTAGGGTTGCGAAAGACCAAGCTGCAAGGAGGCCGCTACATGTCCAAGATACCCCAAAGCTGTTCCCCTGTCAATGCACGGCGCGAGTTTGAGGTTTTACTGCTAGAAGCTGAGGCAACGTTGCGACGGACCATCGAGGTGCGGTTGACTGCTCTGCTGGTGGCAGCGGTCTGTGCTCTGTGTTGCGCATCGTCTACTCTGGGGCAGAGCAACAACGCTTTCTCTTTCACAAGCTGCGCAACATCTACAAAGCCATCCAGGTGCCCGTAAACCTCTCCACTAAGCAAGGACGTCGACACCGCAAGGCCGTCTTCAAAGACTTCCACGCTATCTGGCGGGCTCAGCGCTACGACACTGCCTTGCGTCGCTATCGAAAAGTCATCCGCCAGTACCGCGTCTCCCAGCCCAAGGCGGTCGCTACTCTGCGCCGCGACTTCCGAGTGACCCTAACCTACTACCACATCGAGCAGCAGTACCCTACTTGGGAGAGAAGACATCTGCGCACTACCAGCCGTCTTGAACGCTTCAATCGGAGGCTTCGCCGTCAATCCCGCGCCGCCGGTGCCTATCACTCCGACAAAGGTGTTCTTGCTATGCTTGTCCAGGAGGCCCACCTATACCGTGTCGCACAGTGCAACGACCTTTTCCACCGAATATGATGCAGTACCGCGGGCGCCTGCGTGCGAGGAGCGAGATCGGTTTGCTGTCCGGTTCCATTCCCGCTATAATAGCCCCGTGCTTCTAATCGGGGGGCTGAGAACGGGCGCTTGATGTCCAGAGTGGCCGCACGAGTTGCGGCGAGAGGGGGCAGACAATGAGGGTTAACGTCGCGTACGGTCGAGAAGGGCTCTGGTTGGATCTGCAAGCGGGCAATGTGACCGTCGTGGAACCAAGCTACCTGCCTGGCCTGCCTGACGAGCAAGGAGCTCTGCGTGAAGCGCTTCGCAACCCGATCGGCACGCCCCCCATCGCCGAGTTGGTTAGCTCCAAAGATACCGTGGCGATCGTGTTTAGCGACCTCACCCGACCCCAACCGCGCCGGCGTATGCTGCCTGTCTTGCTGGACGAACTCGCCTCTGTCCCCCCGGAGCAGATCGCGCTCATCAGCGCGCTTGGGACGCACCGTCCCAACACCAATGACGAGCTGGTCGAAATGTTGGGACGGGAGATCGCCAGCAAGTACCGCATCGTGCAGCACAACGCGTTCGATCGTGAGAGCCATGAATACATGGGGCGCACAGCCGCCGGACACGACATCTGGATCGATGCAACCTATGCGCAGGCAGGCATCAAGATCCTCACCGGCTTTATCGAGCCACACCTCTTTGCCGGCTACTCGGGCGGTCCCAAAGCGGTGCTGCCGGGTATTTCGGCCCAGGCTTCGATACTGGCAAACCATGGCCCTAGCATGATAGCGCATCCGCGCGCCACCTGGGGTGTAACCGAGGGGAACCCGATCTGGGAGGAAATGCTCGAAGTGGCATTGTGGACCAAGCCCGCATTCCTGTACAATGTGACTCTGAATCGGGACAAGCAGATAACAGGCGTGTTTGCCGGCGACCTGGAACAGGCGCACAGGGCCGGGACAGATTTCACAGCAGCGACGGCAATGGCACCGGTGGCGGACCCTTTCGATATTGTGATAACCAGTAACTCGGGGTACCCGCTTGACCTCAATCTCTACCAGGCCATCAAGGGAGTGTCGGCAGCGGCCCAGATCGTCAAGCCGGGCGGCGCCATCATCGTTGCCGCCGAGTGTTGGAGTGGGGTGGCGGATCATCCACAATACAGCCAACTGCTGCAGAGCGCGCCTTCTCCCCAGGCCCTACTGGCGCAAATCCATGCGAGCGAGGAAGTACTCCAGGATCAGTGGCAGGTGCAGGTGCAGGCCCAGGTGCAGGCCGGGGTGGAAGTATACGTGAAAAGCAGCCTGTCCCCGGCCGACGTGCAGAGCGCCATGCTGCGGGTGTGCGACTCGATAGAGGATACAGTGGCCCAGTTGATGGATCGCTACGGGCCGGAAGCATCGATCTGTGTGCTGCCCCAAGGACCCATGACTATTCCCTATCTGGCCCCGGCTGGTCGATCTGGTCCGCATTGATGACGTAGGCAGACGCCCGCAGCTACAGGCAATAATAACAGCGCGGGCCAGTACCTGGCCCGCGCTGTTGCATGTGTTTTAGGGATGTCGCCGATCACCCTATGGTGACTCGACACTCCTTGGCAAGGCTCTTACCAGCCCAGCACGGCAACGTCGGTCGCTTGCAGGCCCTTCTGGCCCTGCTCGACGTTGAACTCAACCCGCTGTCCTTCTTCCAGGTTCCGGTAGCCTTCGCCCCGAATTGCGGAGAAATGGACAAAGACGTCAGGGCCGTTCTCCCTCTCGATGAACCCGTAGCCCTTGGCTCCATTGAACCACTTGACGGTTCCGGTTTCTCTTTCAGACATTTTCCTACCTTTCGCATTCTTTTTTGTTAGGAAGAAGGTATTGCCGGCTGTCCTGCGTAGAGAGAAGCACCCAGACTTGGTAAGCCTGGGTGCTCATTCTGAGATCAAACCAGAATCTTACTTCATCCTACGCCCGAATCCTACCATATGCACCCATTTTTGTCAAGTTGATCGCGACGCGCGTCACGGTCTACTTCCCGGAGCAAGGCGTTGCCCTGATCTGCAAGGCCATGGGAGATCAGCCCTTTGATCCAGCCGGCGAGGTGCAGACGCAAGAGGTGCCTGCCCCGCTGGCCGGCGACCGTCGTCCAGATCGCGCCAGACAGTCATGCCGCAACACCCTATGCCCGGTTTGACAGGTTCTGTCAAATGTGATACGATTTCGCTGTAGGATGAAGTAAGGATCTGGTTCGCTCACGATGATTAGGCACCCAGGCTTACGAGTCTGGGTGCCTTCTGCATAGAAGGGCCAGGCGCGCCTTCCTCCTAAATAAGTTCTGAAAGGTGTATCATGTCTGAGAGAGTGAAGGGAACCGTCAAATGGTTCAACGGAGCCAAGGGCTTTGGGTTCATCGAGCGTGAGGAAGGCGGGGATGTCTTTGTTCACTACTCGGCGATCCGCGGTGATGGCTTTCGCAACCTGGAAGAGGGACAGAGCGTCGAGTTTACCCTGGAGCAGGATCCGAAGGGCTGGCGCGCGGCCGACGTCGCAGTGATTGGCTGGTAGGAGAGGGAGATGACTACGAATCTTTATGTTGGAAATCTGAGCTATGATACCACGGAGGATACCCTCCGGACTCTCTTTGCGGAGTATGGCGAGGTCGAATCGGCGCGGGTGATCACCGACCGCTACACAGGCCGCTCGAAGGGCTTTGCCTTTGTCGAGATGGCAGCCGAGGATGCCGCGCAGGAGGCCATCGGTGCCTTGAACGGCAA
>JBFFCR010000128.1:0-9603 GCA_041559855.1 Anaerolineae bacterium
CACGTCACTCTTGGATCACTACTCTTCGTCGGCTGGCTCTTCGGTCATCTGCTGGCCAATGCCAGGCAGCGACTTGAGAGCCTCCGTGAGATCGATGCCGGTCAGCGCCTCCAGGGTCGCAGGCACTTGTGCCACGATGTTAGTCACGTCGGCTGTCACCTTGGACGCGCCGGCCCCGTCGCCTCCGCTGTTGATCACCACGATGCGGTCAGTCTGTGCCAACGGCTGGGCGATGGCGTGGGCCACCTCGGGCAGGGCCTCAATCAGCTGCTGGATGATGGCTGCCTGGTTGTACTTTTGCCAGGCTTCTGCCTTCTTTTCCATAGCTTGGGCCTCGGCGAACCCCTGGGCCTTGATCACATCGGCCTCTGCCAAGCCGCGCGCCTTGGTGGCATCTGCCTGGCCTTCACCTTGGAGGCGGATCGCTGCTGCTTCACCTGCGGCCTCGGTCTCGGTCTGGAACTTTTTGGCGTTGGCCAGTGTCTCGATGCGGAACCGTTCTGCCTGAGCCGGTTTCTCAACCGTGGCTTCCAGTTCCTTGGCCTTGCGCTGCACTTCCTGCTCCTGGACCTCGATCTGTTTCTGCTTGGCTACGACCTCGATCTGCACCTCCTGGGCCGTGATCTCCTGGGTGGTAATCCTTTCCTGGAGGGTGCGGGCCAGTTCAGCCTGGACCTCCTGGCGGTTGGAGGCTTCGTCATAACCGGCTTTCTCGACGCGGTAGTTCTTTTCTGCCTCGGCGATCTTGGTGTTGGCCTTGTATTTCGCCGTCTCTCCTTCCTGCCGGGCGAGTGCTGACTGGATGGTCGCGTCGCGAGCAGCATTGGCCTGGGCAATGGTTGCGTCACGCTGGGCCTCGGCCTCACCCTTGACGGCGTCGCGCTTGACCTCGGCTGTGCGGGTGCGGCCCAACGACTCCAGGTATTCCTTGTCGTCGCGGATGTCCTTGATGACAAAGGACACGATCTCCAGACCCATGTTGGCCAGGTCGCTGCCGGAAACCTCCAACACCTTCTGGGCAAAGGCATCACGATCTTTGTAGATCTCCTCGACGGTGAGCATGCCCAATATGCCGCGCAGGTGGCCGGCCAGTGTCTCGTGGGCTACGTAGACGATCCCGTCCGGTCCCTTCGACAGGAACTGCTCGGCGGCGGTATAGATGGAGACGTCCTCTCCCCGGATCTTGATCTGGGCCACGCCGTCCACGTGCACGGGCACGCCCTCCACGGTGTAGACGCTGCGGACCTCGACCTCGATGGTCAGGATCTCCATCGAGAGAATGTCCACGCGCTCCAGCACAGGGATGATAAAGCTGCCACCGCCCTTGACCACGCGAAAGCCTACCCGCTCCTTCTTGCCGGTCACAGGATTGATCATGTCGCGTCGCCGGCCCGAGATCACCAACACCTGGTTGGGGCCGACCTTCTTGTACCTGCTGGCGTAGAACCCGGCTGTCGTGAAAACCACGAACAGAATGCCAACTGCAACAAGGATTGCTGTACCCGTCATTTACTTCTCTCCTTTCGAAAATGAAACCCTTCCGTCACCTGTCTCTTACCGGATAGCTGGATGTCATTCCTCCTCTTCCTGTTCGATCACCAACGGTCTCACCAATACCTGGGGGCCTATCGTGCGCACGATTTCGACAGATTGCCCGCGCGAAATCGGCTTTCCGTCCACCGAACGCGCCATGGAACTCATCCGCCCGGACTTTGTCAGATAGCTTACCTGGCCCGTGGCGTTCTCGCCGATCGGCACCGTGACTTCGGCTTCCAGTCCGATGAGCTCGCCGTAGCGCACTTCGCTGGACCCCTGAGAGCGGATCAAGAACTGGCTGTAAAACAGGAACATGAGCCCCCCAGAGATCAACCCGCTGAGGACAGAGATCAGCAAGCTCACGCCCGGGCTGACATCAAAGAGCTGGATGGTGATCACGCCCACGCCGCCAAAGACGGTCACAAAGGTGGCGAGGGTGATAGGGCTAAGCGGCGATACCGTCACGTCTGGCGCATCTAGCCCCCCAGCCGCAAAATCAGGCCCCCCGATGTGTATATCCGCGCCTGGGATGTCCACATCGCCCGGCAGATCGATCTGGGGTACGTCAATGTCCACGTTGGGCAGATCGATGTCGGACAGGCCGCCGGTGATGACAATAAAGATGGCGTATCCCAAGCCGACAAAGAAAAGGGCAAGGTACACGCAATTAAGGGCGCCGAGACTCGATTCGAACATAGGGCCTCCTGAGTAGAGCCAGTTCCAATGCCACAGAGTCACATCATTATACCATCAACGCACCTGAGCACCAAACTCAATGCCAAGTATACGCTACCTTGCGCCCCGGCGCATGACAGGTTTCTGACTCGCATCTGACTTGAGCAGGGCAATGAAACCAAGCACAAGCCGATTGATACAGGATCAGAGAACTCGGCCACGTACTCGGGCCCAAGTACCTCCCAGTCTCTCGCAAGAGACTGCCATGAGTCCTGCCGTCAATCCACCGAGTTGACTCACAGGTCCTACTGCTGTATAATCCTCGTAGTTGAGAAGGGAATCCCTGCGCCATGAGCATTCAGTTCGAATGGGATCCAAACAAGGCTATTGAGAACCGTCAGAAACACAGAGTGGCTTTCGAAGAAGCTGCCACGGTCTTTGGGGATCACATGAGCGTGACCGTACCCGATCCAGACCATTCGACGGAAGAAGACCGGTTCATTACCGTTGGCTCATCGAACCAAAGTAGGCTGTTGATGATTGCACATACTGAACGGGGGGACTCGATTCGGATCATCAGCGCCCGGGAGTTGACGCCCAGGGAAAGAAGGCAATATGAAGAAGGAACCTGGAATGAGCAATGAACTCCGCTCCGAGTATGACCTGACCGAATTGCTCCAGGGAGGCGAGAGGGGCAAATACGCCAACCGCTACGGGCAGGGCACAAACTTGGTTTTGCTGGCCCCCGACGTGGCGGAGGTTTTCACCGACGAGGAATCGGTCAATGAGGCGCTGCGACTGGTGATGCAGCTTGCCCAGATCCCGCGTAGATACCGGCATTCCGTAGCGGAGAAGTGAACCCGACGACTGCGGCGGACTGAGAGAAGGGATCCCAATCCCCGGTCTTGCCCCTTGCTGGGGCCCACCACCCAGCGGGGCATCTGTTGTGTCACGCCCTCGCAGTTCATAGCAGCCCGGCTTCCGCCTGCCTTCGACAGGGCCATGAGATAGTACTTCGCCACCGCCGGATGGCCGCCGCTCACGGTCAGGGCCGGTTTATTGAGCACGGGGCAGGGTCCTCGACGCGGGAGGTCCTGGTTGGCACCCGGGGCAGGATGTGGTAAGATGGGGCCAGATCGAGTCATCGACCTCGCGAGGGACGGGTGAAGGGCAAACGCTTCGTAGCTGCCGCACGCAGGGCTTGGGATCGGGTGGGCGATGGGGTACTGGCGCTCGCATTGTTCGCCGCCAGCCTTGCGCTCTACGTCCAGACGCTGGCGCCCTCCGTTGCCACGCTGTTCGACGACAGCCTCGAGTTCCCGCTGGTCAGCTACCGTCTGGGCATTGCCCATCCCACCGGCTATCCGCTGTACACCCTGTTAGGCAAGCTGTTCACTCTCCTGCCGTGGCACAATGTCGCCTGGCGGGTGAACCTTCTGTCGGCGGTGGCGGGCGCACTGGCGGTGACCTTTGTCTTCCTCGTGGCCCGCCAACTGGTTGCGCGGCGGCTGCCGGCCCTGTTGGGCGCGGTAGCCCTCGCCGTCTCGCCGGTCTTTTGGTCCCAGGCTGTCATTGCAGAGGTCTATACCCTCGCGGCTGCGTTCATTGCCCTGTTGCTGTGGCTGGCGCTGCGCTGGGCCCGCCGGCCCCTGCTCCCAGTTGAGCCCTTTTCCCTGCTCTTGACCGCGCCCAAGAAGCGAGCAGCGCTCTTTTTGCCCAATGAAGGCCTCTGGCTCCGCTTCCCGCCGCGGATGCGGCGATGGGCCGCCCGGTTCCGGCGTGCCTACCGCAAGGTCCTGCCGGCAGTGCCGCCACGGAGGCGCCTGCGGCTGCATCCCGGCATCTATGCCCTGACTGCCCTCTTTGGCCTGAGCCTGACGCACCACCGGATGGCGTTGCTGGTGGCTCCCGCGCTGCTGTTCTTTGTCTTCCTCGTCGAGCCGCGCGTGCTGAGCCGGGCAGCACTGCTTGGGCCCGAACATCCCGACCGCCCACGCTGGCGGCAGATCCTGGGTCGTCCCATCGTGCTCCTGCTGCTGAGCTTCTCTGGTCCGCTCTTGCTCTACCTCTACCTCCCGCTGCGGGGGCAGGTCGGTTCGCTGGACGGCACCTATGCCAACACGCTGGGCGGTTTCTTGCGGTGGGTGGCTGCCAGCAGCTACAGCGTATTTCTGGGGGAGAACCCCCTGGCGCAGGAGCTGAGTGCCTCGTTCTACGCCGAGTTGCTCTGGCAGCAGTTCGGGCCGGTGGGGTTGGCCCTGATGCTGTTGGGCGTCCCGGGTCTGCTATGCCATCGCGGGGCGAGGGGCACGGGTCGAAGGGTAAAGGCTCTGGTCCTGACTGTCGTGGCTTTTCTGACCTTTGTCGCCTTTGGGGTGCTCTACCGCGTGCCCGACGTGGAGGTATTCTTCATCCCGGCCTTTGTGATCATAGGAGTGTGGATCGGGGTAGGTTTGGACTATGCCGCCGCCCTGTTGCGCCTCCGGGGATCCAGCCTCGCCCTGCGCCGCCTTTTGGCAGCCAGCACATTGCTCTTGTTCCTGGCAGCCATCATCCAGCCACTGGCCATCGCCGCCCGCAACTACCCCGATCTGGACCTGAGCCAGCGCTGGATCGTGCACGACTATGGAGAGTACCTGCTCCAGGAGCCCCTGCCGCCCGATAGCACCATTGTCGGCATCCTGGGGGAGATGACGCTGCTGCGCTATTTCCAGGACACCGCCGGCCTCCGGCCCGATCTGCAAACGATCGCGGCGGACGATGAAGCGCTCCGCCGGGAGAGGGTGGATGCGGCGCTGGCCGATGGTCGTGCGGTATTCATCACTCGGCCGCTGTCAGGCCTGGCTGATGCGTACGCGCTGGATGCGGTCACGGGGCTGATCGACGTGGGCGGGCACCTGGAAACCCTGATTCGCGTCGGCCCGCCCTCCAGCGAGGTGCCCGAACTGCCGCGGCCCACAAACCAGGAGTTGATCCCTGGGCTGCACTTGCTCGGATACGGCGTGCGCCAGCACGGCGGTCACTGGCAGGAGTGGGCGCGTCTGCGCCTTTGGTGGCAGGCGCCCCAGGGATTGGCCGAGCCGTTCAAGGTGTCGGCGCGGCTGGTCAACGTCGATGGGCAGCTCGTCGCCGTGACCGATGTCGAGCCGGTCTCGGGCGCCTATTCAGCGACAGCCTGGCGTCCCGGCGAAATCGTGGCTGATGCCTACGAGATCCCGCTACCTGCTGGGTTGCCTCCGGGTGACTATGTGCCCCTGGTCATCGTCTACGATCCGGTGACCGGCGCCGAACGCGGGCGAGTCGAGTTACAGGCAGTCTTTCTGGAGGGCAACCGGACCCGTCCACCATGCCAGGTGCTGGAGACGTCGGCGGCACAGACCCCCTATGCCCGCTTTGGCGAGGTGGAACTGCTGGGCGTTACGCCTCCGGACCCAAACGCGAGCTATCGTCCCGGCGATGCGCTGCCCCTGACGCTGATCTGGCATGCCCTGGCGGAACCAGCGGGCGATTTGCTGGTGAGCTTCTGGCTCGAAGCGGAGGGACAGCACACCCTGAGCGCGGAGCCGGTCGGCGGGCGCTTTGCAGCAAGTGAGTGGCAAGCAGGCTGGGTCGTGCGCCAGCAGCCGGTTCTCCGGGTGCCTGACGTCGAGTTGCCGGGCACCTACCGGCTCAAGATGCGCGTCACCCGCAATGGGCAGCCGCTGCCCTGGGGCCGCTGCCTCATCCCGCTGGGCAGCGACCTGGACCTCGGGGCGGTACAGGTCGGGCGCTAGCGTCCAGGACGCTGTTGTTGACTGGGCCGGTCCGATTTGTCAGCCCTGGGGTCCTGTGGTAGACTGGCACCCGCGGCAGCCTCGCTCCAGCTGATTGAAGCGCAGGCGACGTGACAGGGTTGCTTTTGACGTGGGACACGGATGGGCACGGATGTCTTGTCGTCTTGATCTGTGACATCCGTGTTTGTGTGTGCAGCGTTACCACGCTCATCAGCCATAGGTGAATTCTATCGTGCGAGTTCTGTTCATCGCGCAACAAACTGACTATGAGCCCCAGGGCATCATGCACCTCTCCAGCGCCCTCAAGGCGGCGGGCCACGAGGTAGACCTGGTTGTGGCTACTCACCGCGACCCGCTCGAGGCGGCCCGCGAGTTCCGGCCAGATGTGGCGGCCTATTCGGTGATTACCGGGTCGCAGCGCTACTATCTGGACCTGAACCTGCGCATCAAGCGCGAGGTGGACGGTGTCTTCTCTGTGTTCGGCGGTCCCCATCCCACCTTCTTCCCCGAGATGGTTGAGGAGAAGGGCGTCGATGGCATCTGCCGGGGTGAGGGCGAAGGGGCCATGGTGGACCTGGTGGATGCCCTGGCTGGCGGCGGCCCCGAGGCAGTGCTGAGCATCGACAACTGGTCATTCTGGCGCAACGGCGACCAGGGGAGCGCTGGCATCATCACCAATCCGGTCAGGCCGTACGTGACCGACCTCGATAGCCTGCCTTTTCCAGACCGGGCGCTGGTCTACGAGCGGGACCCTATCTCGGCGCAGAGCAAGATCAAACACTTTCTCACCGGCCGCGGTTGTCCCTACAACTGCACCTATTGCTTCAACCATGCCCTGTCGGCCATCTACAAGGGCAAAGGGCGTCGCTTTCGCCAGCGGAGTGTGGGGCATGTGATCGAAGAGGTCCGCTGGGTGCGCGACCACTACCCGCTGGAGTTTGTCGTCTTTGTGGACGACACCTTTGTCCTGTCGCCAGAGTGGCTGGTCGAGTTTGCTGAGGAATACCCGCGCGAGATTGGGCTGCCCTTCTTCTGCAATACGCGGGCCAACCTGGTAACGGAAGAACAGGTGCGGTTGCTCAAGGAGGCCGGTTGCCACTCGGTCAGCATGGGCATCGAGTCGGGCAACGACCGGCTTCGCAACGACCTGCTAAAGCGGCGCATGAGCAAGGAGCAGATCCTGGAGGCATCAAGGCTCATCCGCGAGGGGGGGCTGCATTTTACGACGACCAACATGATCGGCCTGCCCACCAGCACATTGGAGGATGATTTCGAGACACTGGACCTGAACATCCAGGCCCGGCCCTCCTACGCCCACGTCTTTATCTTCCAGCCGTACCCGCGCACTGAGCTGGGCGAGTTCACCCGCGAGCATGGCTGGATGGTAGGCACCTTTGACGATATCGGGGAACTGGCGTGGGACCACTCGGTCCTCGACTTTGACAAGGAGCACAAGAGGGGCCTGTCCATTCTGCAGCGCTTCTTTGCCATTGGTGTGGAATGGCCGTGGACGGTGCCCCTCATCAGGCGATTGATCAAGCTGCCCGACAATCCGGTCTTTTGGGTGCTGAACAAGCTGTGGAAGGGATGGGCCATCAAGAATCGGGTGCATCCGGTCAAGCTTGGACTGCGAGAGATTGCGCGGACTGCGTGGCATTTTATGAGGATCAAGTCCTGATACCTGCCCAAGCGGTCTCAGTCAAGGAGATTCCGACATTGCACGTTCTATTCATTGTCAAAGAGATCGATAATGAGCCCCAGGGCATCCTGCTGATCAGCAGTGTGCTCAAGCAGGCTGGGCATCAAGTGAGCCTGGTGGTGGCAACAGAAGAGGATCCTGTCGATGCTGCACTGCGCCTGCAGCCGGACGTTCTGGGCTATACCGTCTACACCGGCCCGCATACCTGGTACCTGGAGCTGAATCAGCGCATCCGTGCCCAACTGCCAGGCGCCTTTTCCATCTTTGGCGGCCCGCACCCTACCTTTTTCCCCGAGATGATCGGGCGGGATGGAGTGGATGGCATTTGCATCGGCGAGGGCGAGTACGCGACACTGGACCTGGTGAATGCCCTGGAACGAGATGGGCAGGACTCGTCCAGGCCGGACGTGCGCCTCACCGATCCGGGCATTCCCAATTGGTGGTTCAAGGTCAACGGCGAGATCGTGCGCAATCCGCTGCGCCCACTGCTGACTGGCGAGGAGCTGGATGCCCTGCCCTTTGCCGACCGGGAGCTATTATACGCGGCCCACGAGCAGAGCCGCCGCACCAAGATCAAGCCGTTCATCACCGGCAGGGGCTGTCCCTATGACTGTGCCTTCTGCTTCAACAAGGCCTACTCGGACCTCTATGGGGGGCAAGGTCGCCGCTTCCGGCGCCGCAGCCCCGACAACGTGATCCGCGAGCTAAAGGAGGTTTCCTCCGCCCATGATGTGCGCTTTGTGCTCTTTATGGACGATACGTTCATCCTTCAGGACCAATGGCTGAACGAGTTCATGTTACGCTACAAGGCCGAGATCACGAGGAATGGAGCCCCGGTGCCATTTTGGTGCCAGTTGCGGGCCAACCTCGTGACTGACGAAAAGATCGCCCTATTCAAGGACTCTGGCTGTGTTTCGGTCAGCTTTGGCCTGGAGGCCGGGAACGATCAGTTGCGAAACGTCATTCTGAACCGCAACATGAGCCGCGAGGAGATCCTGGGCGCCGCCGAGATCCTGCGCAAGCACGAGATTGCCTTCATGACCAACAACATGCTGGGCCTGCCCACAGGCAATCTGGAGACCGACTTTGAGACCTTGGAACTCAATGCCCAGTGCCGCCCGGCGTACGCCAACGTCTTTTTGTTCCAGCCCTACCCCAAGACCGCGCTGGGCGAGTGGGCCTACGAGCATGGCTGGATGCGGGGGACTTTTGATGACCTGTCGGGTTCGGTGAGCGACGACACGGTCATCAATTTCGGCAGCGAGCAGGAAAAGAGGCAGATTGAGAATCTGCAAAAGCTCTTTGCCCTTGGCGTCGAGTTTCCCTGGCTGCTGCCAACAGTCCGCCGCCTGATCCGCCTGCCGTCCAACCGGTTGTTCTGGCTGATCTACAAGCTATGGAAGGGGTGGGCCATCAAGAACAGGATGTTCCCGTTCAAGATGGCGCCTCGGGAATACCTGGACTCGGCGCTCTACTACATGCGCATCAAGAGTCAGTAGCGTCATCCGCGGCCCACGTTCCATTTGCCTACTCGACAAGCCAGGCCAGGGGGCGCATGCCCTCGGGATAGACGTCCACGATCTCCCAATCTCGGAGGGGATTGCCTGCCGCATCACCCCAGTACACACCGGGCACGAGCAGGTCAAAGATATAGATCGTCTCGGGATCGTGCCCATCGCCAATAGCCACCCGGACGCGCGCGCCGCCAGCCTGTGCCGGATCTCTGATCACCGCCGGCTCGCAGCAGGTACGCCACCAGGTCACGTCCAGCACCCGGTGTTGGAGGCGTCCGCCGCGGGCCAGCAGGGCGTCGGTCACCGACTCGCGGCGATCGATTAGGTCGAGGGCATTCGGTGCCGGTGCCAGCCAGAACTCCAGTGCGCCAAGGCGATCACCACTCGCAACAGCGGTCAGGTAGCG
>JBFFCR010000129.1:0-9588 GCA_041559855.1 Anaerolineae bacterium
ACCTTCAGCAATACCATGGGCGCTGCCGCGCAGGATCCGGCCTACTACAAGATCACCAGGCCGCAACTGTGCGATCCTCGTGACTGGCACGCCCAGCTTGGGGTTAGCGGCGCCGCCCTGAGCCCAGACGCGATGTCAGTGACCCTAACCACGCAGCCCCAGAAAGGGGTCACCTACCAGCTAGCCATCGCCGGGGTCCAGGATCAAGCAGGCAGCCCCCTGGCACTCCCTGATAGAGGATACCAAGCGACCTTTGCCGGGACCGCACCGAGCTCGCATGTGGATTCGGACGACGACGGGATCTCGGATGCGGACGAGCAGTATGGCTGGGCCGTGCGGATAGTCCTGGAAGACGGCACAGTCCTGTGCAGAGACGTGAGCAGCGATCCCAGCAAGCCCGACACCGACGGCGATGGTGTGCAGGACGGCGAGGAGATGGGCAACGGCACGGATCCTCGCAGCCGCGACACGGACGGGGACGACTTGAAAGACGGGGACGAGATCCACACGTACTTTAGCAGTCCGCTCGAGCGGGACACGGACGGGGATGGACTCCCCGACGGCGCAGAGGCCAACCTGTTCAAGACTTCGCCCGCCATGGCGGACACGGACGGCGACGGAGCGACTGACTATGAGGAGATCGTGAACGGCGGGCGGAACCCGCGCCTGGCCGATCTGCCGCAGTTGAGCCTGGAACTTTACGGGGACCCCCTGATCGAGCTGCAGGTCGACTACCAGACGGGTACTTCGTCAAGACAGCAAGAGCTTCAAAGGGATGAAGAGGAGCAGGTAAACACCGATACCACATCCACCAAGATGTCTATCGAAAACACGGTCAAACTACACACTGAAGCTGAAGTAGGTACCAAGCAATGGCCGCCCTCCGCCTCTGCCAAGCTGACCACCGACACCAAATTCCAGCATGGCTACTTTAGCGACACCTCGTCCGCCTGGAAGGACAGCTCAGTTCAGCAATCCCAGCAGAACTATGAGACCTGGGAACAAGAGAACATCAGCTTTGACGATGGCAAGCTCAGCGTTGCGATGAAGGTCATCAACCAGTCTGACTTGAGCTTCAAGGTCAAGGACCTGCGCGTGGTTGCCTACAAGCTGGAGGGCAGGGGCAACTTTACGGTGATAGGGACCATGAGCCCGGAACCCTCGGAATGGCCCGAGAACGGTTTCGTCCTCGGACCTGGCGGCGACTTTACCATGACTCTGGAACGATCGCACATAGGCGCCGAAATCATGCGGGCGCTGGTTCGTAACCCGACCGCCCTCCTCTTCGAGGTGGGTTCCTATTCGATCTTTCAGCTGGACGAGTGGGGCGTCAAAGAGACAATAAACTATGCGGCGCTGGGAGAGGCCGTCATTCAGAGAACCGGTGTGATTGTTGTCGACTATGGGAACGGGACCGTGGAGCGGTACGTGGTCGCCACCAATGTGGCGCGCAATCCGGATGGCTCGGGCCAGGGGGTGACCATGAGTGAAGCCCTGTCTGAGATCATCGGCCTGGACTATGAGACCCGCGAGCAGGTCCCCGCTACCACGTCCCCGAGCCCGAAGGTGCTGTATAGGGTCAAGAGCGTCTCGACGTTCAAATGCGATGAGGAGGAGGCGACAAACCGGTACGAGGAGGTGCAAAGAGCGGCCGTCTGTCCCGAACAGAGCAACCCGGACATCCGTGGGTTCTGGACCGTGGCCGGGACCGGGGCGGAGTTCGAGGCAGGAACCGTCGGGGATTTCGACGACATCCGGCTCACGACCGGGCAGCAGGTGACCCTGGTGTACCTCCAGGACAGCGACGGGGATGGCATCTTTGACCGGGAGGAGTACCTGCTGGGCACCGACAAGAACGACGTGGACACCGATGGCGATGGCCTCAACGACTACCAGGAATCAAAGGTGGGTTGGCAGGTTGCGGTCCCAGGGCGCGTTCCCTATGATGTATTTCCCGACCCGCGCTTTTCGGACCTGGACAAAGATTATCTGTCAGACAAGGAAGAATCCGACCGCAAAACGGATCCTTTCCTCAGAGACACGGACCGAGACGGCATAGCAGACAGATTTGATGAAGAGCCGCTGTTCTCTCGCTGCCTGGATGGAACCCAATTCGGCCTCACAGCGTGGTGGGACGGGACTGTTAGGAATGACAATGGCAGAAAGTTGGCTGCGGATATCTGGTCGATCGAACGGCCCGACCCCCTCGCCAACAATGGGCTGATGTTCAAAGATGGGAGCAGGGCGGACTTGAGCTTCGCCTTGCCTGATGGCAGCGATGTCTTTGCGTTGAGCACGCAAAGAGATGAGACAACCCGCATTGACGTGGAAGACCATCCCAGCCTCAGTCCGAACTACGAGCACACCATTGCCGCCAGGATCAATTGGGAGGGGCTTGCCTCTGGAGCTAGCTATGCCACACTGCTCTCGAAGGGACCGTCCGACACGGCGACCTATGCTCTGTATGTCACGGCAGACGGCAAGATCAGGTACACCGTGTATCGAACCTACTATGAGACTTGCTCGCTGTGCATTGGCAGTACGTGTCACGACAACTTATGCAAAGATGCTGGATACCTTAAGCAGATGGAGGAGTGTGTGACCACGGAGAAGATCGCTACCGGGGAATGGGTGCATGTTGCCGCAACCTTTGGCGGCGACATGATGCGAGTCTATGTCGACGGCGAGATGGCGTGTGAGAAAAGAACGTATTACGAATGGAAAGAAGAAGACATTCTGAAGGCAGCAGAGACAACGAAGGTGGTTGATAATGGCGAAGTCCTGAGGATTGGGGCCTGCTGGAAACCAGCGGAGCCTTGGACAAAGTGGCCTTTCAGGGGCATGATGGATGACATCCAGTTCTTCAAGACGGCCCTGAACGACGACCAGATCCGTCAACTCATCGATCTGGGCATCTGTGCGCCATAACGGGCAGTTCATCCCATAGGTACGACCATACAGGGGCGACGTAACGTCGCCCCTGTGCGCGCCCGGCAGCAGTAGAGACGTCCCCAGCGAGGCGTCTCGGCTGTCCCTAGTCGGCAACACCCGCACATCTCCGGCACGCCCGACACCGGACAGCGCACATACAGAAGCGCCCGCCGGGATTGACTTCCCTGCGGGCGCCAAATCTCTGTCAGCAAGCGTTATACGTCCAGGTTGCGCACACTCTTGGCGTGGGTGGTGATGAACCGCTTGCGCGGGGGAACGCTGCTGCCCATTAGCATGTCAAAGACCCGGTCCGCCGCCGCTGCGTCCTCGATCGTCACCTGCAACAGCGTCCGGTTTTCCGGGTTCATCGTCGTCTCCCACAGTTGGTCGGGGTTCATCTCGCCCAACCCCTTGTAGCGCTGCAGCGTCACCTTTTTGCCCTTCAGCTTCTTGATGGTCTGCTCTCGCTCCTCCTCCGAGTAGACGTACACCTGATCCCGTCCGGAGTCGATGCGGTACAGCGGCGGCTGGGCGATGAACATGTGCCCACTCTCGATCAGCGGCTCCATGTAGCGGTAAAAGAAGGTCAAGAGCAGTGTGCGGATGTGGCTACCGTCCACGTCCGCGTCGGTCATCACCACCACGCGGCCGTAGCGCAGGCCATCCAGCGCGAATTGCGACCCGATCCCGGTGCCCAGCGCAGTGATGATGGCCTTGATCTCGTTGTTGTTCAGGATCCGGTCCAGCCGCGCTTTCTCCACGTTGAGGATCTTGCCGCGCAGCGGTAGGATCGCCTGGAAGCGGCGGTCGCGCCCCTGCTTGGCGCTCCCTCCGGCGCTGTCACCCTCCACAATAAAAATCTCGGTCTTGGATGCATCCCGTTCCGAGCAATCGGCCAGCTTGCCCGGCAGCGTCATGCTCTCCAGCGCGCTCTTGCGGATCACCAGATCGCGAGCTTTCCGCGCCGCCTCCCGCGCCCGCGACGACGTGAGGCATTTTTGCACAATGCCCCTGGCTTCGCGCGAGTTCTTTTCCAGAAAGGCCGAAAGCGCCTCGCTGACGACCGACTCGACTTGCCCGCGTACCTCGGCGTTGCCCAGCTTGCCCTTGGTCTGACTCTCGAACTGGGGGTCGGTCATCTTGACGCTCAGCACCGCCGTCAGGCCCTGGCGCGTGTCCTCGCCGGTAAAGTTGGGATCCTTCTCCTTGAGCAGATTCTTGCCGCGGGCGTAATCATTCAGTGAGCGGGTCAGCGCCGAGCGAAAGCCGGTCAGGTGCGTGCCGCCGTCCACCGTGTTGATGTTGTTGGCAAAGGCGAACACAGATTCGGCGTACCCGTCGGTATACTGGATTGCCGCCTCCACCATGGTGCCGTTCACCTGCTTTTCGACATAGATCGGCGAGTGCAGCGACTGCCGGTTCTTGTTCAGGTAGCGGACAAAGGAGGCAATGCCGCCCTCAAAGTAGAAGGACATCGCCCGGCCCAGGGGCTTGCCCCGCACTTCCCGGTTGTCCACAAAACTGATGGTCAGACCTCGCGTCAGAAACGCCATCTCGCGGAAACGCTGCATCAGCACGTCGTACTTGAAATCGAAACTGGAGAATATCGTCGAGTCGGGCATAAAGGTAGTGGTCGTGCCGGTCTCGGTGCTCTTGGCCCTCCCCTTGCTCTCCACCGGCGTGACTGGGCGTCCCTGCTCGTAGCGCTGTCCGTAGACCTTGCCATCACGGCGTACCTCAACTTCCAGCCACGCCGACAGGGCATTGACCGCAGACACACCCACACCGTGTAGCCCCGAGGCCACTTTGTAGCCGCCTCCGCCAAACTTGCCGCCAGCGTGGAGGATCGTGTGCACTACCTCCAGCGTGTCCATCGGCGTGCCATCCGGTTTTTTCTGCGTTGGGTGCGGACCGACAGGGATGCCGCGACCGTTATCCACTACCGTCACCGAGTCGTCTGCGTTCAGCGTGATCTCGATCAGATCGCAGGTGCCCGACAGCGCTTCGTCGACGCTGTTGTCCACGACCTCGTGAACCAGATGGTGCAGGCCGCGGACGTCGGTCGAGCCGATGTACATGCCAGGCCGGCGACGAACCGCCTCCAGGCCCTCAAGAACCTGGATGTCGGTGACCTCGTAGCTGGCCCTTGTTTGATTCTTTGCCACAGTAGCAAACCTCCGTGGACGAGCCTGTGCTCCGATTGCCAATCAACGCGTTTTTCCCGGATCAGGCATACCCTTTGGTTGCAGGGAGCAGATTGCCGTGCACAGATTATAGCACGGGGGGAACGCTCTGTCAAAAACGGCAATCCCGATTAGAACTTCTGTTCCGTCGGATACGCCGGTGCTGGCTGCCCGAGCAAGAAACGCCCCCCGCTGCTGGCGAGGGGCGTCCCGGAATCTCCAGTTGGCGAAACTGCCTAGGCCTCTTCGGCCTCGCCACTCGCCTTCGCTTGCTCGAGAAGCGCCTTCATCTCTTCCTGAAAGCTGCGCAGCTCGGTCATAATCTTTTCCTTCTCGGCCTCGAACAAGGTCTGGGCATCATCCTGCTCCACCAGATCCAACAGCAGCCGCCGTTCCGGCTCTCCCTCGCCGCTCAGCGTCAGGAAGGGCATCTTGCCTGTCAAGAAACGAACGCCAAAAACCATCGCGGCGATGGCAGCAACTGGCGCCGCCAAGCCCAGGACAAACCCAACGAAAAAGTTGTAGGGGATGGCCACAATGCCAGAGATGAGTCCCAGTACCTGGAATGGACCTTCTTTCTTAGCCATCGTTCTCTCCTCCCACAATCTCGATCTCAACAGGCTGGTCGGGGGCCTTGTGTGCCCGCTCCCGGATCAAGGTCGCGACTTCGTCCGGCGTCATCAAGGTCACTTCGGGCTTTTGGTCCTTCATCTCTATCGAGACAAGCTTGCCCGTAAGCAGATAGGTCAGGGCCACCGTCCCTGCTGCGGCTACGGTGGCTAACCCCAGCAAAAGGCCCAGGTAATACGCCACCCGCTTTAGGATTCCCATAGCAATTCCTCCTTTCCGAGGCTTATCTGAATATCCAAAGACCGTTTTCTGGATTGTACCTGAAAAGAGTGTAGGTGGCAAGCATGTCCGATGCCTCGACGCCCGGACCCTAACGGGCCAGCCCCTACTCCGGATCAAGATGAACTCTAACAAGACTCTAATACTTCTCTAGCGTTCATCTAATGATTCTTGGTTAGAATCGATGCTATGAGGGAAGCGCCTCGGATGGCGACGCGGATCGCGGGCAGGCTCTTGTGGTTCGTACCACGTCGAGACCGACGAGCGGCTCCCGAGAGGAGAATTCTGGAAGCATGCGCCAACAGCTAGTCTGTGCAAACTGTGGGATCGTCATACAATGGCAACCGACGATTGTCGACGGTGTGAGATACTGCTGCCCAGGTTGTGCCAAGGGTGGACCGTGTGATTGCGACTATGATAACTTGCCGCTACCCGGCGGCGCTAACCCCATCGTGCTTCAGGCTGATCCCCTCCAAGCAGGTGGGGAGGATGCCTGACTGTCGTTGTCAGGGAAAGGTCAGTCACAAAGCTTGTCCCGGCACCATGTTTGTGCTATGATCAGCCAGAAAGGCTTGACCGACAGGTATGTGCGGCATGCCATCCCAGATGGCAATACAATGGCCGCCTTGACATCTAGAGAGGGTGAGTTGACATGTTCATCTTTGATCCGAGATACTTGATCTTTGCGCTTCCTGCTCTGTTGCTGGCTTTCTATGCCCAGTGGCGGGTCAGTTCCACGTACGGCCGCCTGAGCCGCAAGCCCAATGGCCGGGGCATCAGTGGCTACGAAGCAGCGCGTATTCTGTTGCGCAGCGCTGGTTTGGACCAGATTCGGGTGGAAGAGGCACCCGGCAAGCTGAGCGACCATTATGATCCAGGCAAAAAGATCTTGCGCCTGTCGCGCGGGGTAGCGCAGAACCGCTCGGTAGCCGCGCTCGGCATCGTGGCTCACGAAGTGGGCCATGCCATGCAGGATGCGAGCAACTATGGGCCATTGCGCGTGCGCTCCGGCCTGGTCCCGATGGTCCGGATCGGTTCGTGGCTGGGGCCAGCCATCTTCTTTGTTGGCTTTCTCCTGTCAGCCGTTACCGGCTCGACGGCGATCGCGTGGTTGGGACTGTTCCTCTTTGCCGGGACCGTTGTCTTTGCCCTGGTCACGCTGCCCGTTGAATTCAATGCCAGCAAGCGGGCCCTCCAGCTTCTCCGCAGCTACCAACTGGCCGATGGGCGGGAGTTGCAGGACGCCAAACAGGTCCTGGATGCAGCCTCACTGACCTACATCGCCGCCCTGGCCCAGGCCATCTCTACTATGCTCTACTATGTCTTTCTGTTGACTGGGTTCTCGCGACGGGACTAGGACCTGCTCAGCGGGGTCAGTCTGATGCGAATAGGAGGGGCCGGGCTCAGACCCGGCCCCGTCTTTGATCCAGGACAGCAGAGGAATGCCCGGTCGAGAGAGGGCTGTCTGTATGGTGGGGAGCAGCGCTGGCGGTCGGAGATGGAAAGCAGTAGGTTGGATCCGTGCACGCTCATGCAGCGGGTTGCGAATCTCGTGTGTTCGTGGTGCATGGGTCGAGAGCGGGGCCCCCAGGGGCAGCACGTTCCGCTTTACGCTGCCACAGGCCCCGGAACAAGAGCTGTGAATGTGGTGCCCTTGCCGTATTGGTTACCCCTCAGACAGTGGGCCCGTCTGCCGGTGTAGAGTGGGTGAACGCCTTGTCGGTTAGATACCCGGCATGGCTGATGGCAGTGATAGCCAACAAGCCCTCTCTGGGATCCGGAAAGGCAGAGAATCCGGCGACACCCCTGCCTGCAGCAGCCATCAGCCCTCCCAGCATCACGGCGTAGGCGATGACAGCGATCACCGTGAAGAAAAAGTTCTGCACTTTGGCAATGTCCACGTAGCCAAAGGTAGAGACTTCCTCTCCCGTAAACACGTCACCGAAGCTGGCCTCCTGCCAGGATGTCTTGCGCACCATGGCGCCGACGCTATCCTCGGCGCCTTCTACTGCAGGCTCGCTAGCTTGCTTTCTTTGGGCCAGCACCGAGGCATAGGTCACCGGGGCCGGGGCTGGAGCAGCAGCCAGCGCACGGCCTTCCGCATCGAAGCGGGTCTGCTGAGCCTGAGCTGCCCTCGTCCGCTGTGTGCGGTCCTGCTCGGAGGTCCGTTGTGCCTTGTTGGCTTTCAGCAGCGGTGACGCGACGGCCGAAGTCACGCTGATGCCTGTCAGGGCCCACAACAGCGGAGGGAGTTCGATATCCAGGGGATCGGCGCATGCAGACTCGGCTGAGGGGCTGCACTCGTAAGCAGACCGATTAAACACATAGTCGCCGATCCGGCCCAGCGCAGTGGTCAGGAAGGCCGAGAGGATAACGCATGTCCAGAGCACTATCTGCATGCGCGACAGGCTGATCATGTTCCTGCCGGCATCGATCAGAATGCCCATCAGTCCCATCCCTCGACTGAGCCCGATGAGCCCAAACGCAGCAATCATGCACGCCAGGATGATGAGCCAAGCCGGCAGCAACCCCCAAAAGCGGGGCAGAAAAACGCCTACCGGTATGGTCGCAAGCAGCGCTATGGCGAGTGGCCAGAGCCACGCGGGTTTTGCCTCGGGTGATCCTCCTGCACTCATCGCCTTGCCTCCTTTCCCTCACTTATGATCGTGCCGGCCAGCGGCAGATGCTGGGGCCAGGTCACGCACATCACAAACGGGATCCCAGTCCCTTCCCGCGGCTTATTGTACCACGAGCGGGGATCCAAGTCAACAGCCGGTAATCCGGGCTGGCGTGTGCGTTTCGGTGGACACTTGCCCAGCTCTGTCACCGCGAGGATAGCCAGCGACAGCGTGTCCTGAGCACAGCGACAGGAAAGGGATCCCCAACGGCTCAGGGGGAGGCTGCCATCGCGAGTACTCGTGGCGGGCGTGGCGGAGCTTCAGCGCAAACGGCGAGCCTCGCAGCGACAGGTGAGCTTCAGGTGGCATTTCCACCGAAACGGTGCTCGATTGTGCCTCGGCCCGTCTCTCCGGTGGCTTCACCGCCGCGGCGAGGTTTCCTGTCTACCGGCCTTTTGTGGTATACTGGCTGCCATGCACGAACTAGCCGTCACCCAGAGCATCATAGAGATTGTGTCACGCCACGCGCAAAAGGCGGGAGCACAGCGGGTCCTGTCTGTCAACCTGGTCATCGGAGAGTTGACCGGCTTTGTGGACGACTCGATCCAATTCTACTTTGACTTTCTGTCCAAAGACACACCGGCCCAGGACGCACAGCTGGTCATTGAGCGGATCCCACCCCGCGCCCGCTGCCACGAGTGCGGCGTCGACTATGTCCCACCTAACAGCCGCCTGTGGACATGTCCGGGATGCGGCGCGCTGGGCGGCGAGATCGTCGCCGGAAGAGAGTTCTCTGTCGTCAGCATCGAGATCGAATAGGAGATAGACAGACCCATGTCACCAGAGATTCTGCCCGTGGTCGAAAAGATCCTGAGCGCCAACGACCTGATTGCGCTCGAGAACAGGAAACTGCTCGATGAGCACAGCATTGTGGCTGTCAACGTGATGGCCTCCCCTGGCGCAGGCAAGACAAGTCTGATCTTGCGCTCCATCGAGGCATTGCGCGG
>JBFFCR010000130.1:0-9586 GCA_041559855.1 Anaerolineae bacterium
AGATATTCTCGCCGCCGCTCTTGATCATGTCCTTGTAGCGCCCGATGATGTAGAAGAAGCCGTCCTCGTCCATGCGGGCCATGTCGCCGGTGCGGAACCACGGCCCCGAGCCGGTGCGTGGATCGATCCAGAGGGACTTGGCGCTCGCCTCAGGATTGCGCCAGTAGCCGCTGCAGACGTGCGGTCCCCAGATAATCAACTCGCCTTCCTGGCCAATGGCGACGTCCTGCTCCGTATCGGGATTGATCAGGCGCATCTTGCTGTGAAAGATCGGCTTGCCCACCGAGCCGATCTTGCGCACTGACTCCTCGTCGGTCATGCTAAAGCAATTGACACCTACCTCGGTGAGGCCGTACCCCTGACGGAAGACGCCCCCCTTGATCGCCAGCCAGTCGCGCGCCAGTTCCACCGGCAGCGAAGCGCCGCCGCTGATAAAGAACCGTACATGGCTGAAATCAGCCTCTGCAAAGCCGGGCGTGTCCATGAGCATGCGGTAGATGGTGGGCACGCCCAGCGCCGTGGTGCACTTGTCCTCCACGATGGTGCGAAAGATCGCCTCCTGGTCAAAAGCGCGAAAGAGCACGATCCGTCCGCCCAGGTAAAAGATCGGCGTCAGGAAAGCAAACAAGCCCCCGGCATGAAAGAGTGGCGTGAACACCGGCGAGACGTCGTCGCCCGTCAGCCCCCAGCTTACAGCAGTGTTGAGGCAGTTCCACAGGACTTGGCGGTGCGGGATCATGGCCCCCTTTGGCCGGCCCGTCGTGCCAGAGGTGTAGAGGATGGCATAGGTGTCTTCGACGGACAGGGGCGGGCGTTCCGGCTCGGCGCTGGATGCGGCTTCCAGCCCCGCGCCATAGTCCAGGGCGCCCTCGAGTCGAGCGCCCTCCACGCCGATATAGTGCGCTACCTCGATCTCGGATCGCACCTCGGTCAGCAAGTCCACGAACTCTGGTCCGCAGAGCAGCACACGGGGCTCGCAGTCGTGTGCGATATAGATCAGCTCTCGGGCTGCCAGCCGCCAGTTCAAAGGGGCAAGGATCGCGCCGATCTTGGCCAGCCCGTAGAGCAGGTCGATGTAGGCAATGCCGTTCTGAGCCAGGATCGAGACGCGGTCCCCTTTTTGTACGCCCAGCGCCCGCATCCAGTTCGCCAGGCGATTGGCTCTGTCGTTGAGCTCCGCGTAGGTGTATTGCTGATCCCTGTCCTTCTCGATCAGGGCCACGCGGCCGGGCGTAAGGCGCGCCCGGTTGGTTAGCAGATCCGCCGCATGCATCCCTCTCCTCCTCCCGCGCCAATCCTGGCGCAACTTGGCTAGGTTCCGACGACGATCGCCCCGTCCACGCGCAGCACCGCCCCCGAGATGAAGCTGGCCTCGTCCGATGCCAGGAAGAGGTAGGCATCGGCGACGTCGCGCGGCTCGCCCAAGCGTCCGAGGGGCACGCGCGCCGTCATCGACTCGAGGATCTTTTCAGGCATCTGCCTTGCCATCTCCGTGGCGATGAAACCGGGGGCGACGGCGTTGACCCGGATGTTGGAGCGGCCCAGCTCGCGAGCCCACACCTTGGTTATGCCGATCACGCCTGCCTTGGTTGCCACATAGTTTGTCTGGCCGAAATTGCCGTCCAGGCCGACCACTGACGACGCATTGAGGATCACGCCGCTGCCCTGGTTGATCATGTGCGGGGCCACGGCCTGGGTGCAGTTGAACACCCCCTTGAGATTGACCGCGATCACGAGATCGAATTCGGCCTCGGGCATCTGCTTTGCCAGCTCGCCGTCCTTTACCTTCACCAGCATATTGTCGCGCAGCACCCCGGCGTTATTCACCAGGATGTCGATCCTGCCGTACTTGTCCACGACGGCATCCACCCATTCCTGCACAGCCTGCCGGTCGACCACGTTTACCTGGTAGAAGGCCGCGTTGGGACCCAATTCCTCCACCGCTGCCTTGCCGGTCTCGGGGTTCACGTCGCAGATAACGACTTGCGCACCTTCCTCGATGAACCGTTGGGCGGTGGCCTTGCCAATGCCGGCTGCCCCGCCGGTGATGAGAGCTACTCTGTCTTTCAAACGCATGATCTAAACCACTCCTGTCATTGGATTTGCTATGATGTGAGATCGCCAGCGAGGAATGCCATTCCACCACCCCTCGTTGAACGTCACCTATTCCTCGGTCGGAGCGGTGCCCCAGCGCACGCAGGACGCCCCCCACACGTAGCCGATCCCGGCGGCGACGATGGCCATCAGAGCGCCGTCTTTGAGGCGTCCCTGCTCCAGGCCGCGCAGGATGTTGATGATCGCATCCTGCTCGCCGATGTGCCCGATGTCGGCGTTGTATACGGCCTGCTCTTCGGTCAGCCCGCAGCGCTGCAGCATGTCGAGGTACCCTGAGGGCTTGATCAGGACCATGTTGAGAAAGCCCAGGTCCTCCCGAGTGTAGGCTCGCCCGCGGGCATACTTGCCGCTCTTGCGCAGCGCCTCGTCGATGCAGAACATCCAGTTGTCCATCGAGACCTCGTTGAGGCGGTCCTTCATCGCCTCCGGTTCGACCAGGTCGAAAAGAAAGAGCCCCTGCTTCACCGCCTCGTCGGTGGGGAATTGGACCGTGCCGCTTGCGGGCACGATCACGTGCTTGCTCATCGAACCGTCGGTGATCAGGTGCGAGCCGAGCACGTGGTTGCGAGGCCAGCCCCTGCGCAGAAGCATAGCGCCTGCTCCGGCGCCAATGTTGAACATCCAGCTAGTGCGCAGGTTCGACAGGTTGATGAAATCCCCAACGCGATAGCCCCCGCCAATGAGCACGGTGTTGATCTCGGGATCGGCGAGCATCATGTCCCGCGCCATCTTGAGCGCGGCGACGGTTGTGCAGCAGCGGGTGTGGAGATCAATGGCCCAGGCGCGGGTCGCGCCGATCTCGTAGGCTAGATGTATGCCCGACGTCCAGAGCAGGTACTCGCGCCACTCCTCCGTGGTGCAGAGCACCACGTCAATCTCCTCTGGTTGAATGTCGGTCTTGGACAGGCACTCCAGGGCTGCCTTGATCGCCATCTCGTTGGGATGGTCGTCGGGACCGGCCATGTGCTTCTGGTGGATGCCCAGCTTGTCGCGAACTACCCACTCTGGCAAGCCGCTCTCGGCGGCGATATCAGCGGAAGTTATCACTGGTTCGGGCAGGTACATACCTGCGCTGACAATGCCAACGGTGGTTTTGGATGAACCTGTCATACAATCCTCTTCTATCGACCAAGCCTGGTCAAGGTTTCTGCCCAATCGCGCATGGGACCGGGCGGGCGCCGCGCCACATACTCCTCGAACAGGCGGATGCTCTCCTCGCGCAGCAGGCCCCCCGTGATCCTCGGAATTTGGTAGCCGGGCATGTCCTCCTCCTTGCGCACCCAAGACCGCACCAGGCTGATGCCCCCATCCCCGGGAGATTCGAGTCCGTAGACTATCTCGCCCAGGAAGAAGGACATGGCCGCGCCCGTGCACATCAGGCAGGGCTCCAGATTGGTGAACAGCCTGGCCCGGCGACGCTCGTCGAAGGACAGGTGCAGCTTGTCGGCCGCTTCCAACGCAACCAGTTCGGCATGACCCAGGAAACGTTTCTCGCGCTGCTCGCTCGCGGTACCCTGGCCGAGTATCCGGTCGTCCAGGACGAGGATGGCACCAATGGGAAACTCGCCATGCTCAAGGGCCTGGGCTGCCAGGCCCAGGGCCTGCCGCATATAGTGCTCTGCCGTCTGCTGCGTCGTTGCTTCTGTCATTCGCGGCGGAATCCCTCAGCCGGATCGCGGCGCGAGCCACTCGACCAGCTCGGGCCAGAGCTTGTACCGCGCCCGCCCGCTGGCCATCAGGCCCACGTGCGTCGAGGGGATGAGGCGCAATTCCTTGTCCTGGCTGGACACCAGTTCCATGAGACTCTCCGACTGTGATCGGGAGACGAGGTGGTCGTATTCGGCGACCACATTCAGCAGCGCGGCGTCGATCTTGGCCAGATCGACCTGCTGCCCCTCGATCTCATGCTGGCCCTTGATCAGCTCGTTGCCCCGCACATAGTCCTGCACAAACTGGCGAAAGGCCGCGCCGGCAAAGGGGATCACATCCTCGACCCAGCGGTTGATCGCCTGCCATCCCTGAACCGTGGCCCTGTCGTCCAAGGCCTTCCACACGCTAACATAGGCGCCGACAAAGTTCTCCGCAGGCTTGAGCATCTTGGCCCAGAACCGGATCAGCTCTCCCGGCACGTTGTCGAAAGCACCTACCAGGCGGTCCACGTCCAGGCGTTCCTCTTCGAGCCACATCGCCATGGAGCCTTCGGGCGGGGAGGAAAAGTCAATGGGCGCGGTGAGCAGGATCAGGTTGCGGATCGGCGCCTCGGGATAGAGGGCGGCATAGACGGTAGCCAACGTCGCGCCCAGGCAATAGCCCAGCATGGTGAACTCGCTCGCGCCGGAAAGGCGCAGCATCTTGCGCACTGCACGGTGCAGGTACTCGGTGACGTAATCGTCAAAGGTCGTGCGCCGGTCCTCTGACCCCGGCGCGCCCCAGTCGAGGAGGAATATGTCAAAGCCCTGGTCCAGCATATACTCAATGTAGCTCCGGCCCGGAGCCAGGTCGAATATGAAGGGCTTGTTGATCAGGGCGTAGACGAGGAGCACCGGGATGGGGTGGCGCTCCGCCTCGGGCCTGGTGGGGAGGTAGCGATACAGCTTGGTCTTGTTGAGCGCCCACACCGTCTCTCTGGGCGTCTGCCCGACCGGCGCCTCCAGCGAGTCGACGACGACCTTGACCCCCTCCGCATAGCGTGCCAGTCCCTTGCGCACCTGCTCGGGTGAGTAGCCGGCGACAAACATGGGATCGGATTTGGGGCCCGCCGCAGACATGGTCCTGATCCTTTCTTTGCTCGGCCACAGGGTTGTAGATCTGCCGGGCATTGCCAGCTCTGGAGCCCTGCGCGCTACTGGCTGGCCTTGAGCAGATCCAGCATCTCGTCCAGCTTGGCTTCCATGTCGTCCAGCCGCATCTCGATGTTGGTCATCCGCTCGGCGATATTCAAAACTTCCCGGCGAGTGGGCAGGCTCATCTGCTGCATCGACTGTTCCATCAACTCGGCCATCTGCCGGCGCAGCAATTGGGTGGTGCTCAGGCTGGCCTCCAACTGCTGAGCCATCGAGTCGGCAAAGGTCTTGCTGGACGCCATCTCGCTCGCGGCTCCCGACCAGGTCTTTGTCCAATCGTCGTAGAACTGGAGCATCTGCGAAAACGGGTCACCTTGCGGTTGCTCAGTCGTTTCGTTCTCGTCGCCCATCTCTTCCCCCTGCTCGCGTTGGGCCATAGCCCAACACCGTTCTCTTATGCCTCCAGGACATACGCGCCGGGAGCGTCCATGCTCGGCGGGTACTGGTCGTTGCCCATGCTCGGCGGCTCCACCAGTGCCCCGGAGCGTTCCTCCAGCCAGGGGACCCAGTCGACCCACCAACTGCCCTGGTGCTTGGTTGCCCCTGCCAGCCACTCGTCAGGCGCCAGCTCCTGGGCATCGTCCGCGTCGTTCGTCCAGTAGCCACGCCTTTTCTTGTCGGGGTGGTTGATGATGCCCGCGATGTGCCCGCTCTCGGCCAACACGAAACGCACAGGACCACCCAACAACTGCCGTACCCTGGAAGCGCCGCGCCAGGGTACGATGTGGTCGCGCTCACAGGCGACGGCGTAGGCTGGCGTGGTGACCCGTCGCGTGTCGATGCCCACGCCCTTGAGCGAGACGCCGTTTGGCTCCCGGAGCTTGTTCCCCAGAAAGAACTCGCGGAGCAAAAACGAGTGAACCTTTGCTGGCACGCGGGTGCCGTCGCTGTTCCAGAAGAGCAGGTCAAAGGCCGTCGGCTTTTGACCCAACAAGTAATTCTGCACCACATAATGCCACAAGAGATCGTTGGCCCGCAGGATGTTGAACGTCGCTCCCATGTTGCGTCCGTCGAGGTAGCCGCCGCTGAGCTCCATGAGCCACTCCACGAACCGTACCTGCGGCCCGCTGATAAAGACGTCCACATCGCCCGCGTCGCTGAAATCCTGGTGGGTGGCAAAAAAGGTGGCGCTGTTTACCAATTCCTCGCCCTGGGCTGCCATGTAGGCCAGCATCGTGGATTGAAGGATCCCACCCAGGCAGTATCCCAGGGTGTTGACCCTCTCCGCGCCGGTGATGTCCTGGATCACCTCCAGCGCCTTCATCGGGCCCATCTCCATATAGTCGGCCCACTCTGACCCCAGGACTGCGTCGTCGGGGTTCTTCCAACTGATGGTGAACACGGTAAAGCCGGCCTCGACCAGATACTGGTACATCGAGTTCTCCGGCTGCAGGTCCATGATATAGTACTTGTTGATCCACGGCGGGATGGCCAGGATCGGGATCTCGCGGACCTGCTCCGTAGCTGGCGTGTACTGGATCAGCTCGATGAGCGGGTTGCGGTAGACCACCTTTCCTGGCGTGACTGCCAGATCGGCTCCTACCTTGAAGGCTCCGTCCGGGACCATGCTGATCTGGCCCTTTTCGAGGTCCGCCAGGAGATTCTGCATGCCCAGGAGCAGGTTGGTCCCGCCGGTGCGGGTGATCTCTTGCAACACCTCTGGGTTCGTGACGGCGAAATTGGAGGGGCTCAGGGCATCGGCGTACTGCTGAGCCCAGAACCTGGCCTGCTTGTGCAAGTCGGGGCTCACTCCCTCCAGCCCGTCGGCCATGTCTACCATCCACTGGGCGGTGATCAGGTAGATCTGCTTCAACAGATCAAAGGCCACGTTCTCGCGCCAGACCTCATCCTGGAAGCGGCTATCTGCAGGCATCACTTCGCCCGCGGGCATCACTTCGCCCGCGGGCTCACCCCACAGTCGCGCGTAGGTGCTGGTCATCAGCTCCATCTGGCGCTCCGCTGCCAGCATGGTTGCCTGCCCGGCCTTGCCGACAGTGTCCGCCCACGCTTCTGCCATCTCGATGGTCTTTTCCCAGGCCGAAATCCATTCCTCAGTCATGGTGGCTGCCTTCCAGAGTGCGGAAACGGGAAACAGGGAATTGGGGACTGCCCAATTCCCTACTTCCTCACTTCCCTGGTTCTAGTCTTCTTGCTCGATGAGTTCGTCGATCTTGCCGGAAAGCGCCTCAACCTGCTTCTCCAGCGACCTGATGGCGGACAATGTGGCTTCCAACTGGGTGTTGACGGCGGTAGCTACGGCCTTGTCCATCTGCTTCTTGAAGGAAGCAGATTGCTCCATGGTTCGTTCCATGGCCTTGGACATGGTGTCCATGTAGGTGTTGGTCCACTTTTCCCACATCTCCATGTTCTTCTCGAACAGGTTCCAATTCTCGCTCATTTCGATCTCCTTCACTCCAGCATCTGTGCGCAACGGTTGCGGCAAGCAGCATCGTTCTGCCAATCGCGCATCGAAACCTATTCTATCAGATCGATGTTACGCAGGAATTACAAATGGGTTACAGAGGACGCTAGCCCAGCTCCTGGAATAGCGCTCGGGTGGTTGGGGAGGGCTCGACGCCCAACTCCTCCTCGAGGACGGTTACACACTGCTGGTACACGCTGTGCACCTGGGGCCGGTTGTCCTGGGCCGCGTAGGCTTTCATCAGCAGGCGGTAGGCGCCCTCCCAGCAGTTGTCGCGGGCCAGGAGCGTCTGGCAAACCTGGATCGCCTCATCCCACTGCTCCGCCTGGAGGAGGTGCCGCGCCAGGCGTTCCGCGGTGAGCAGATACAGGTGTCGCAGTCGCTCCCGCTCGGCTGCCGACCAATCCTCGTACAGACAGTCGGGCAAGTAGTCTTCCTGATACAGGGCCAACGCCTCGCGCAATTGGTCAAGATCATCAGCGGCTGCCAGCCGCTCAAAGTCGTCCTTGTCCACCTCGATCCGCGCCGCCGGGTTCAGCCCGTAGACGCTCTCCCTTCTCGTTACAAAAAAGGGGGATGCGCCCCGCGGCCTGTCTGGCTCCAGGGCGCCGTTGAGCGCGTTGAGCGCCACCCGAAAGTCGCGTTCGGCCGCGTCGGGGGGCAGGTGCGGCCAGAGGTGATCGACGATCTGCTCGCGGTAGAACCACTGCCGCCGATAGGTGAGCAGCAGTTGAAAGATCTGCCGCGCTTTCTCCCGTTTCCAATCGCGGGCGTCCACGGGCGTGGTGCCGCGCCACACGGCAAACGGCCCAAGCGCGCGCACGGCGAGGCGATACCCCGGATGGTTCTCTACACCTGCCATGCCCATCCTCTCCAGCAAGCGCGCTGTGTACTCGGGCTCGATGCCCGCCTCCCGCGAGGCGAGGATGAGGGGCACGGCGGCCTGCTCGTCGGCCAATCCGATCAAGCTGCGCCGCAGCAACAGCGAGTCGTACCCCTGCTCGCGGGCCAGCGGCAGCAACTCTGCCAGGTGGGCCAGCGCCGTATCGTGTTGTCCCTGCCACGTGGCGTTGAGCGCCAGCCAGAGCCGGGCAGCGGCCTGTCCGAACGAGTCCCCCACTTGCTCAAAGCCCTCCAACGCGGCGCCAAGCCAGTCGCGGGCCTGTTCCGTCCGGCCTGTCAGGGCATAGCCCGCTCCCATCGTCACCTGCACCAGGTCCTCCATCCACTCGTCGCCCGAACGCCGCACGATCTCCAGCGCTTGCTCTGCATGCTGCTCCGCGGTCGAGAGTTCCCCACCGTACCCGTGGGCACGGCACAGGCCCCACAGCGCCTCTACCTGCGTGCGCATCACGTTAAAGGTGCGCACCTGCGCAATGGCCCGCTGGTAGCACTCGACAGCCCGCTGCGTTCCACTGCGTTCCGGCCTGTCCCAGGGGCGGCTGCCCTGCAGCTGGATGGCGTGTCCGAGGCGCATGTTGCCTACCGCCTCGACAAAGGCCGACTGCAGCCGCTGGCCGATGGCGATACCCTCCCTGGCGTAGCGCTCCGTGGCCTCTGCATCGCCGCTCAGGGCGTGTACCAGCGACAGCAGCAATAGCGTCTCGCGGTGAAAACGCTGGGGCCGCGCGCGGTCGGCGTGGCGCTCCTCGTCGGCCCGTTTCTCCAGGAGCTGCCGGGCTTCTGCCAGGCGCCCGGTACGGACCATGGCCCTCGCCTCCAGGTAGACGTCCCCTGGATCGGTCTCGGCGCGGAGCAAGCGCGCTTCGTGATGGAGCACCTGGGCCTCGGCGGGGTGGCCTAGGTTCAGCTTGTTCTCGGCCAGTTGATCCAGCAGGGCGGCGGCCTCCTGTTGGTGCTCTGCGGGCTCCAGCAGGCGCAGGGCCTCCTCCAACAGGCTGCCCGCCATGAGGGGGCGCACTGTATCCAGGTAGACCTGGGCTTCGCCGCGCAGCGCCCGGCTGCGTCCTACCGAGTCCCTTCGTTCCAGATAGAGCTCCCCGGCTACGGCATAGTGGGTCAGGGCCTCGTCGAAATCGGCGCGCAGGCGCAGGATATCGCCCAACAACCCGTGCAAGCCGGGCTGGGCATCGCGGTGCGCCTCTGGCAGGCGCGCAATCCAGGCGCCCAGGCTGTCAAAGCGGCCCGACTGCACCAGGCCGGGACCTATCTCCTCCAGCAGTTGCGCGGCATGGTCGTACTGCCG
>JBFFCR010000131.1:0-9496 GCA_041559855.1 Anaerolineae bacterium
CCGATGAGATCCTTCTTGTCCTCGTCCATGGGCCCGCCGAGGATCGAAATGGTGCCGCGATCGGGCTTGAAGATGTCGAGCATCATGCGGATGGTCGTGGTCTTGCCTGCCCCGTTGGGACCGAGCAGGCCAAAGATCTCGCCGCGCGCGACATCAAAGGATACGTCGACCACGGCATGGGTGCTGCCGAACGACTTTGCGACATTTGCGATCTGAACCGCGTGCATCAACTTTTCCTTTCTGGCGGGAACGATAGAGCCTGTCCCGCGTAAGCGGCTCGCAGGATACCCTTGGCTGGCGCAACAGAGCGCAGCCAGCTAATCGGCGGCCGTCTATTCGAGCGGTACCAGCGCGTCAACTGCTGGCAGGTACACGGCTTCCAACAATGCGTCGCGCTCGTCGCTGGCGCTCTGCAATAGGACGAGGAGCACAAGCCCGTCGCTTTCTGCGAGCGCAATGTCCACCGAGACGGTCTGGACCTCCAAGGCGTAGAGCCTCCATGTGAGACCGTTCGCCTCGCGCTCCCCCACGCTTGTCGGCAGCTCCTCCAACCCGAGCTGGCCCGCCAGCCCTGCGAGCAGGGCGCTCGCGGTTCCAGGTGCGGCCTGTTCGATCAGGGTGGCAACATCCAGTCCTGAGCTGCCACGGGTATAGAAGCCCGGGCTGGCCTCGGTCCAACCTACGGGGACAAGCCCGCTGATCCCCATTGCTTCGTTGGTGAAGGGTTCGAACTCGATAGGTATCGTCTCGTCGGATGGCACCACCCACGCCATGTCCATACCGGCGATGCAGGCATCATCTGGCGCGGTGCTGGGGTCGTCAAGGAAGGCGAGCAGCATATCATGAGGACAACCCTCGACAATGCTGGCGCCGTGCCCCACGCCTGGATACTCAAAAACCATACCGTTCTCCAGTGTCTCAGCAGCGCGGAAGGCCCAGGCCGGAGGAGTGATGGGGTCAAACTCACCCGCCATCAAGAGCGTTGGGACATCGCTGACCACCGCCTGGTTTTCGGACGGGCCGGCCTGACCCGAATCCCACCCGGCGCAAGCGTAATAGCCGGGCTTGCCGATAAGCGCGTACTCGAGGAATCCGGCCAACCGGGGATAGTCTGGCAGGTGGGCCTCGTACTCCTCCAGCGAGCCAAAGGCACGTTCTTCGTTGCACTGCACGGAGAGCTCCATGCCCAAGCTCATGGCGTCTCGCTGGACAAGCAGCGAGCCCTGGACCAAGGCGATCAGGTCAAAGCTACCCTGGGCAGCATCGTAGATGATCTCAGGCAGCGAAGGTATGACCTCACTTTGATACAGATAGCTGAAGAGGATGGCTATCAGATCACCGCCATTCATCAGCACGTCGTAGGTTTCCTTCGTGAGGGGGTTGGTCACCTGGAAGGTGGCGGGAGTCTCGTTCAACTGGTCCACCGTGTCAAAGAAGACCTTTTCCAGGTCGGGGAAGGCGGCGCTGCAAGCATCGTCCGCTGCACAGCCTTCGAACAGGGCATCATAGGCGCGCAGGAGATTGTCCGGCACATCCATGTAGAGGTCGACGTCCGGGGGATAGACGGCATCGAGCACCACACTGCGCAGGCCCTCTGGATAGTCACGCATCACGCCTAGCGCCAGGCGGGTCCCGTAGGAAGTGCCCCACAGGTTCACCTGGTCATAGCCCAACGCCAGCCGTAGATCGTTGATGTCCGCGGCGTTGGCGACCGTGTTATATGCCGAGAGATCGGCGACTGCACTCAGATCGGCCTCACAGGCCTCCAAGGCTTCCAAGAAAAGCTCATTCGCCTCGTCGTCGGTAACCTGTGTGCCATCGATCTCCATGTCAAGCAGGTCAAGACCCAGGTCTGATACCTGGGGACAGTCCAGGGCAGGTTGGGAGAAGCCTATGCCGCGCTGGTCGAGCACGATCAGGTCGCGGCCCGCCACAAGGACCGGTGCAAAAACAGTGTCGAAGGAGAGAAAGAGGAACTCCAACCCACTGATGCCGGGACCACCAGCCAGGTAGATGATGGGATCCGGTCGGGTGGCTCCGCCAGGAGGATGGAAGATGGCAACAGCGATGCGAATGGAATCGCCGTTGGGGTCAGTGCGATCCTCGGGCACGACCAGGTAGCCACACTCGACGGTATTGCCCTCAACCTGGCCCAACGGCAGTCGCATAGGGCAGGGAGCTGACTCGAAGTTCGCCGTGTATTCCGCCGTAGGTTCAGCCGTTGCAGCCGGTGGTTCAGGCTGCTTGGTGGCAGTTGGCTCCGAGACCACCTCAGTGGGCGTAGAGGCCGGCTCGCCACAAGATACCAGCAGCAGGGCGAGTATTACGCTAGCGACCAACACCTTTGTTCTCATCTCGTTTCCTCCCGCGTTCTTGTCAGTTGCCGGCCCAGCCTGTGTGTCGCCGTACACATAAACACATGGAGGGCGCCGCCATTGATAGAGGCATCCTCCTCCTTGCCGCCAAGTGCGAGCAGATCTACAATAGCATGAAACAGCCCAGGCTTCCTGAAAGGCGCCTGACACCAGGCAGACTCGCTCCCTCGGGACTGACGAGCGGTCCCAGTTGGCACGAGGCAGATCGTGTGCACAGACCTGAACGCAGCGTACCCATAATATCACAGCCTCGGCTGGCGGGCAATCCTGCATCTGGCCCCGGTATGATCAAAGTAGGCTGGAAGGTGCCGGTCGAGTGTCCTGAAGCGCCCCCCGTGACACCCCTCGAGCTCAGCGAGGGGCCGTGGTCGAAGGGCGCTCGCGGAGGCTCAACGTGGGTCGAATTCCTTCCCTTGACAGAATAGGATTTCGGGTGCACAATGTCGCCGTAGCGGGCTCTCGACAGCGACTAGATCGCCAGGACCAACGCGCAAACAGGTGACTTCAGGAAAGGGGTTTTCTCATGAACGTGTCCACGACCGGCCTCCGTCTGGCTGTCGACTCTGCTATTGATCTCCACATGCATACCACCCACAGCGATGGCCGCTGGAGACTGGAGTCGCTGCTCGACCATTTGCACCGCGAGCAGTTTGGCCTGGCGGCCATTGCCGACCATGACCGCACAGATACAGCCGCTGCCATTCAACAAGTGGCACTGGACAGACACCTACCCGTGCTCGTAGCTGTTGAAATGACCACGACCTGGAATGACGAGATGACCGATCTGCTTTGCTTCGGATTTGATCCCAGCAGCAACGCCTTGAACGGCTTGGCCGAGGACCTATTGCGGCGCCAACAGGAGAACACGCGGGTAGTCTACGAGAACCTGCAGCGACGGGGCTATGCCCTTCCCCCCGACGCACTTCCGGCCATCCTGGCCCGGCCGAGCTCGCAGCAGCCGCACGCACTGGTCTCCCTTCTAAGAGAACACGGCTATGGCCTCGGCGATCCTTCGGCGGGGGTAATCGTTATGGCAGCAGGATGCACGTTTGAAGCGAACGAGCCAACGGCAGTCGTGGAGGCTGCTCACCGGAGCGGGGCCGTGTGCCTGCTCGCTCACCCTGGCAAGAAGGGCGGGTTTGTGACCTATGACGTGCAACTGCTAGACCAACTCCGCCGGGAGGTCCCGATCGACGGCTTGGAGGTCTATCATCCCGTGCATTCGCCTGCCCAGACGGCGATGTATGGCGAGTACGCCCGGCGCCATGACCTGCTGATCAGCGCGGGATCCGACTCACACGGCTCGGACAAGCCGCCCATCAAGTACCGGGCTGAGTCGAGCCGTGAGCTTTTGGAGCGGGTAGGCATCCAGATGGCGTAGGAGGCCCAGGCCGGCAGGCCGCCGGCAGATCGATGGGCGTGGATCGGGGTAGCAAGCGGGTGCTTGTTTCCCGTCCAGGCGGTTCTGTTGTATAATCGCGGCTGGCGCCTTCCTGGCAGGCGCCACCAGATGGCAATCCGAGGAGGCAGACACGTGAAGATTCTGATCGCAGCCGATATGGAAGGGATCTCGGGCGTGGTTCACTGGGATCAGGTGAATTCGCAGCACAAGGAGTACGAGCGGTTCCGCAAGCTGATGACGGGGGATGTGAATGCGGCCATCGAGGGCGCGTACGAAGGCGGGGCGGAAGAGGTGATCGTGGCCGACGGGCACGGGAGCGCGCGCAACATCCTGGTAGAAGAGCTGGACGTGCGCGCGCGTCTCAACTCTGGGGGACCGTCGCCTTTTGCCATGGTGCAGGGCGTAGACACGGGCGTGGACGCCGTGATGTTCGTTGGCTACCATGCCAGGGTCGGTTCGCAGAACGCGATCCTGGATCATACCTGGTCGAGCACGTGCGTGGCGGGTGTCTGGCTGAACGGCCGCCCTGTGGGCGAGATCGGATTCAACGCTGCAGTTTGCGGTCACTTTGGGGCGCCGGTGATCATGATCTCCGGTGACCAGACAGCCTGTGCCGAGGCCGTCGAGCTGCTCGGGGCCGTGGAGACGGCCGTGGTCAAGCAGGCGCGGGGTCGAATGGCCGCCGAATGCCTGCCACCGGAACGATCCAGGCAGAAAATACGAGAGGCGGCGGCGCGAGCGGTGCGCGGACTGCGGGCGGGGCAGGTGCCCCAGCCTCTGCGCCTGGAAGCCCCGATCCGGGCCACTCTGGAGTTGGTTACTTCCGACATGGCCGACCGGGCGGCGCTCCTGCCGGGCGCTACGAGACTTGAGGGCAAGCGAATCGAGGTTGTGGTCGAAGATGCCGCCACGGCGTACCGCACCTTCCGCTCGGCAGTTGCGCTGGCGATGCCCTAGGTCGGAGCCAGCGATGGAGTGGCGACGATGAACAGCGAGGCGCTGGATCCTCACGCAGAAATCGACACAGCCAAGCGGCTGGCGCTGTTCCCAGTGACGACACGGGTTGCCCCCGGGCAGCAAAGCGGGCGGCTTCAAATCGGCGGGTGCGACCTGGTCGAGCTGGCGGAGCAGTTCGGCACACCTCTCTATCTATACGATCAGGCAACACTCGACGCCAATCTCCACGACTACCAGCAGACCCTGCGCGACTCGTATCCCGGCGAGTGGGGCATCACCTACGCCGGCAAGGCATTCCTGTGCGTTGCCCTTGCCCAATGGGTCCTGCAGCGGGGGCTGTGGGTGGACTGCACCGGCACCGGAGAGCTGGCGATCGCCACGCGCGCCGGAGCGGAGCGCGCGCAGATCCTGATGCACGGCGTGAACAAGAGCACAGCAGACCTGGTGTCCGAGATGCGGGTGGCGGGCACGATTGTAGTGGACAGCCTCCCAGAGCTGCACAGGCTGGCGAGCTTGAGGACCCAGTCCGAGGGCCCTGCGCCGAATCTGTGGCTGCGCCTGCGTCCTGGGCTGGCGGTAGAGACGCACAGCCACACGCAGACGGGCCAGGAGGACAGCAAATTCGGCATGAACGAGGCCGAGGCGCTGCAGGCAATCCGCTTCTGCCGGGAACACGGACTGGCGCTGACGGGTCTGCACTTTCACCAGGGTTCCCAGTTTCGCGATCCAGCGCCCATAGGCCCGGCACTTGAGAGAGCGCTCGACTTGGTAGCCGCCTTGCGAGACAAGGGTGACTGGCAACCCCAAGCGCTCTGCCCGGGAGGCGGCTGGGGCGTACCCTACCACGAAGACGACCTGCCCTTTCCTCCTATCAGCAGCTATGTGCGGTTTGTGGCTGAACGGTTGGTAGATGGTTGCCGGCGGCGAGACCTGCCGCTGCCACGGCTCTGGCTGGAACCGGGGCGAAGCCTGGTGGCACAGGCTGGCGTTGCCCTCTACCGTGTCGGTTATGTCAAATTCACAGCGCACCAACGCTGGCTTCTGCTGGATGGTGGGCTGGCGGACAATCCACGGCCCGCCCTCTATGGCTCGCGATATACGGCGCTGCCGGTGCAGGAACCCTGGCGGCGCAGCGGCGGACCGGCCTGGCTGGCTGGCCCCTACTGCGAGAGCGGTGATATCCTGATCCAGGGTCTTCCCTTCCCAAGGGTTGAGGAGGGCGAACTGGTGGCGGTGCCGATGAGCGGTGCCTACCAGCTAAGCATGGCGAGCAACTACAACGGAGCCTACAAACCGGCAGTCCTCTGGCTAAGAGATGGCGCCAGCCGTCTTGTGCAGCGGCGGGAGGATGCTGGCGATCTGCTTCGGCGGGATACTGCCCTGGACACGGTGTAGAACCGGCGAGGCCCGACCTCCGAGGGTGACCGGCCTAGCCGGGTACGGGCTGATGGCGTTCGAGAAACTGGTGGTGGTGCCCGGGCCGCCAACCCACGCTGCCCGACCCTGCCGGCTCGCGCTACCACACAAGCTCACCGGATCATCCTCTTCACATGCGTAAGGATTCAGACCACCGTCGGTTGCTGCGCCGCTTCGGTGTCACACGCTGGGACATCCCCACAGCGTAAACAACCTTACCTGACCCGCAGCGCGGCCCGCGGGCTGCGCTCTAGGTTTCCCCGCCTGTGCCTTTCATCTCCCGGGATATTTCCAATATTCATGTAATTTTAATTGACAAATCATCAGGCTGGTGTATAATGGGTATTGAGAATGGTTCTCAGCGAGGAGCACCCACGGCTCCGGTGCCCTCTCAGACAAGCAGGAGAGGGGAGTGTGACGTACTGAACCGTCCGGTAGTGAAAGTAGTGAGCCAGAAGGGGAGGTCACAATGCACACCTTTGCTGATGGATTGTTTGAGATGGAGCTTCGCAAGAAGCATATAGAGGCCGAGCTGGAGCGAGCCAAGTGGGTGCGGTGGGCCGAGGAGGCCCGCCCCAAGACCAAGAGGGATTGGGGCATCTGGCGCACGGCAGTGAGTCTGCGTGACCGGGTGCTGGAGGTGCGGTGCGAGGTACAGACCCTGTTTGCCGCTGAACCGGCATCAAGCACCTGCTAGCGATTGCAGGGGCCAAGGCAGTGTGCGGGTGGCCTTCAAGACAGCTAGCGCGAATTAAGCAACTGCCTCCGCACATCATAATAGACAGCATGAGGGCCCCCCCGCCCTAGCCAACGGGCAGCCTACCGGGTTGCCCGTTGTTCTTTTCGAGTAAGACTCGATTCCTCCGTTACAACGGGCGCGGAAGGCAGGCACTGGGCCAGTCCCTGCAGATGCGAAAAGAGGTGCTTGACCGGTGAACGCGGCTGTGCTATACTCGGACCGGACGAAATTGAGGGCACCAGACGTCGTATCAAGGGGAGAGGGAGCATTGGCCGCATGGGACGACCGCCGGGGTCTGGGTCGCAGGGGCGAGGAATTGGCCGCCCGGCAACTCCAGGAAAAAGGATTCGAGATCGTGTCTCGCAACTGGCGCTGCGAGACGGGTGAACTGGATCTCGTGGCCCTGGACGGCGCGTGCTTGGTTCTGGTCGAGGTGCGCACGCGGCGGGGACGTTCGCTAGGCACTCCGGAGGAGTCGATCACACCAGCCAAGCAGATGCGCCTCATCGATCTGAGCGAGGCCTACGTCCAGGAGAGCGAATGGCCTGGCGACTGGCGCATCGATGTGGTGGCGATCGAGATGGACCAGCGAGGCCGTGTGCTGCGCGTGGACCACTATGAGAATGCGATCACGGGCTGAGGAGCCTAGTCCCCGGACGGATGGCTCCCCGCGCCGCTCCCACGAGGACTAGGCCATGCAAGAGCGCGATCAGTTGCCTCCTCTGGTGGTCATCGTCGGTCCGACGGCGGCGGGCAAGACCGAGCTGGCGGTATGTCTTGCCGAGAAGGTGAGCGGGGAGATTGTGTCCGCCGATTCGCGTCAGGTGTATCGGGGGATGGACATCGGCACGGCAAAGGCAACCAGCGAAGAGCAAGCCCGCGCACCACACCACCTCGTCGACGTGGCGGATCCCGATGAGACATTGGGACTGGCCCAGTTCCAGGAGTTGGCATACACAGCGATTGCCGACATCTCTGCGCGGGGCCAGGTACCGCTGCTGGTGGGCGGCACAGGGCAGTACATTATGGCGGTGGTCGAAGGCTGGAAGGTCCCCCGTGTGCCACCCGACGAGGCGTTGCGGCGCGATCTCTATCGCCAGGCAGAGGTAGAGGGGATCGATGCCCTGCACGCCCGGCTGGCAGCGCTCGATCCTGTCGCGGCAGGCAAGATCGATGCGCGGAACGTGCGCCGCGTGGTCCGCGCCCTGGAGGTATGCCTCCGCACAGGGGCGCCAATCTCGGCCCACCGGGGCAAGTCGCCGCCACCCTACCGCCTGCTGATGTTGGGCTTGAGTGTAACCCGCACAGAGCTCTACCGGCGAATCGACGAGAGGGTGGAGCGGATGATGGCAGCCGGCTTGGAGGATGAGGTACGCGGGCTAGTGGCAGCAGGGTACGGCTTTGACCTGCCATCCATGTCGGGCGTGGGCTATGGCCAGTTCGCGCCCTACCTGGCGGGCGAAGTGTCTCTGGAGGATGTAGTGCGCGAGATCAAGCGGGCTACTCGGCGCTTTGTGCGCCACCAGGGGAATTGGTTCCGGGAGGGCGACGTTCGCATACACTGGCTGGACGCGACGGCGGACCCGTGTTCGGCGGCCCTGGAGTTGGTCCGGCCGTTTGCTGGCGTGTAGAGACGTCGAAGTGGACTGCAGGTAGAGACTTCCCGGCGGGACGTCTCTACAGGAGATGCACTATGAAGTGTACGAACTGCCAGACTGAGAATCCCGAGGGAGCGCGGTTCTGCATGAACTGCGGGCAGCCGGTTAGCGCGAGTTCGCCGGTCGATGACGCCCGCCTGACCCGCCTTACGTCCGCTACTCCGGCACAGCTTGCCAAAAAGGTGCGGGAAGCTGCGCACCTGGCTGGAGAGCGGCGGACGGTGACCGCGCTGTTTGTGGACGTGGTCGATTCTACAGCGCTGACCAACCAGGTGGATCCCGAGGATTGGGCAGCGATCATGAATGGTGCCTTTGACCGCTTCTACCCAGCCATCTATCGCTACGAGGGTTCGATTGCCCGGCTGCTGGGTGACGCACTGCTGGCGTTTTTTGGGGCGCCCGTTGCCCACGAGGACGATGCGGTGCGGGCGGTCCGGGCGGCGCTTGATCTGCTTGAGGCGGCACGGGAGTACGCGCCGTTGGTGCGCGAGCGATTCGGCGTCGAGTTTGCGGTGCGGATCGGGCTGAACACGGGACGGGTGGTGGTGGGGCAGGTAGGCAGCGATCTGCGGTACGAGTACGCACCCATGGGCGGCGCAGTGAACCTAGCTGCGCGGATGCAGACGGCGGCCCGCCCGATGTCGATCTTGATCTCGGAGCATACATACGGTTTCGTCGCACCGCTGTTTGAGACACAAGGCACAGGGCCGATCGAGGTGAGGGGACACGACAAGCCAGTGCAGGCGTACGAGGTGCTGGGAGCCAAGGCGGAACCGGGCAGGCTGCGTGGCCTGGCGGGACTGCAGAGCCCAATGGTAGGCCGGCAGGCGGAGCTGGAGGCACTGCTTCAACTGTGCGAGGCAGTGCAGGCTGGATTGGGCCGGGCCGCGCTGGTGGTGGGTGAGCCAGGCCTGGGCAAGACACGGCTCATCGCCGAGTGGAAGGCGAC
>JBFFCR010000132.1:0-9478 GCA_041559855.1 Anaerolineae bacterium
GCTGCCCTGATGTTCATACAGCCCGGCTGGACGATGTACCCCGTCCTCTATACGACGCCCATCACCTGGGCCATCCTTACGCTGCCGATACGCCATGCCGTGTACTGGGCTGTCCTCTACACGACCATCGCGGCAACCTCCTTTGCCGTTGGGATCAGTCCAGGTGAAGGCCTGGTTGCCTTTTTCCTCTACGCCGTCATCTATGGGTTTATCGGGGCTTTCGCCCATGCACTTGTCCGCGCCGATTCCGCCCGCCGTGAAAGCCAATCGCTGCTGGCCGAGCTGCAAGAAGCCCATCACCAGCTTCAGGAATATGCCCTGCACGCCGAAGAGATGGCCGTAGTCCAGGAGCGGAACCGGCTGTCACGCGAGATGCACGACACGCTGGGCCACAGGCTGACGGTGGCGGCGGTGCAATTGGAGGGAGCGCAACGCATCTGTTCGACCGACCCGGTGCGCGCTGGGACTATGGTCGGCACGGTGCGCGAGGAGGTGCGAGAGGCCCTTTCCGAGCTGCGGACCGTAGTGGCCACACTGCGGGCGCCCATTGAGCTCGACTTGCAGTTGCGCAACTCGCTCCAGCGATTGGTCGCCAACTTTGAGGAGGCGACCGGCTGCACCGTTCACCAGATGCTGCCTGAGCAGATGCCGCCATTGCCCGGTGCGTACCGCCTCGCCATATACCGGACGGCGCAGGAGGCATTGACCAACGTCCAGAAACACGCCAACGCAAAACAGGTGTGGCTGATGCTGACTGCCCAGGACAATGCTGTGACCCTGCTCGTGGGAGATGATGGGCAGGGAGTCTCTATGCGCAAAGAGCAAGCTGGGTTTGGCCTGCGCGGCATGCGCGAACGGGCAGCCCAGTTAGGAGGCGAGATCCACCTGGAGCCCAGGAGAGGTGGCGGGACGCAGGTTTCTTTCCGCGTGCCGTTGCCAGCGCCCGAGGACGTTTCCAATGGCTGAGACAATTCGCATCCTGCTGGTGGACGATCAGCGTCTCATGCGCGAGGGACTGCGCATCCTGCTCGAACTGGAAACAGACCTTGAGATTGCCGGCGAAGCGACAAATGGGGAAGAAGCCCTGAGCGCCTATGCTGAGCTCGAGCCGGATGTGGTGCTGATGGATGTGCGCATGCCAGGCATGGACGGAGTAGAGGCGACGTGGCGTCTGCACGAGCGCTGGCCCTCGGCCCGCGTCATCATTCTGACCACCTTTGACGATGACGAGTACGTCTTTGAGGGATTGCGCGCCGGGGCACGGGGCTATTTGCTCAAGGACGTGTCAGGGCACGACCTTGCCGAGGCAGTGCGCACCGTGGCTGCCGGGGGAGCCCTGATCGAGCCGTCGGTAGCGCGCAGGGTGGTGGCCGAATTCGCCCGGATGGCACCCCCGATCCGGCAGCCCGACGATGGCTTGGCAGAACCCCTCTCAGAGCGCGAGCGGGAGATCCTGCGGCTCGTGGCGCAGGGACTGACCAACCGCGAGATTGCGGACCGGCTGATCCTTGCCCAGGGCACGGTCAAGAACTATGTGACCACCATCCTTCAAAAGCTGGGCGCCCGTGACCGGACCCAGGCCGCCCTGCGGGCGAGGGAACTGGGCTTGCTCTAGGGGGCAGCATCACGCGCCGCCGGTTGCTACTCCAGCCGGGACCATCCTTCCTATTCATATGACACACATAGAGGAGCTGCCATGCTGATCGAGTCCTACGAACTAGAGATCGCGATCTCGACTCACGATACCGAGGAATTCGAGTACGAAGCCATTGCCCACCTGGCGGTGGACATCCGCGAGGTGCTGCCCTACCTGAACGCCACACTGAGCCGGGGCATCTACAAACCGGGGCGCCCGTCCCTGGCCTGGCACAAGGAGGGACACAACGTTGCCTTCTGGCCTGACCGGATCGCTGCAGAGGGCCTGGAAAGCCGGGACCAGGCGAAAGAGTTCATCGACTCGCTGGTGGAGTTGGTCAACCAGACGTGGGAGCGGCGGGGCGAGATCGAGCCTGACACCACGACCCACGAGCGCCGGCAGCCCTTGGAGCTGTTTCGCCTGCTGCCTCAGACCAATTGCCGGCGGTGCGGTGAGGAGACTTGCTTCGCCTTTTCCCTCAAACTGGCAGCGGGCCAGGCCGGGCTGGAGGCGTGCACCCCCCTGGGCGAGGAAGAGACATACACAGAAAGGCGCGCCCAACTGGAGGCGTTGCTAGCCAGCAAGTGGCCCACGCTTTAGAGCGAGAGCGATAGGACGGCCTCGTCGTCGGAGAGCCCCGCCACGCGGTCCCTCGCGTCAGTCGCTGCCCGTTCGTTCGCTCCAATCTACCCAAATCGGCTCGCCCAGGACCGGCACTGGCTTGAACAGGTTCACGTCCAGCCAGGCACGGGTAAGGGCAAGCAGCTCGCGCACTTGGTACCAGGCTGCGCGGACGTAGGTGTGCCGGTCCGCCACGACACCCACTGTCTCGATTCCAAGCCGGTTACAGGTATACAGCGCCCGGGGCAGGTGAAAGGCCTGAGTAACCAGGATTGCCTGCTCTACGCCGAATATGGTGGCTGCCCGGTAGCAGCTGTCGTACGTCCGCCGTCCCGCATAGTCGAGCACCAGATCCTCGCGGGGCACCCCACGGGTCTGGGCATAGGATGCCATGGCTGCTGGCTCGTTATAGTCCGCGAATCGATTGTCACCGCTCAAGAGGAGCTTGTTGACCTTGCCTGCCTGGTACAGGGCGATGGAAGTATCCATCCGATCGGCCAGGGCGTCGCTCAGGCGACCGCTGGGCCAGTAGCCAGCGCCCAGGACAATGGCGACAGGGCTCGCTGGAGCATCGAGCGCCCCGGTGTAGATCTGCGCTGCGGTCTGGCTCCGAACCCACGCCTGCAGAGCAAGCGGCGCAAGCAACACAATCAGGACAAGCGCGCCAAGGAGAACGGCGCCGACGATCACAACCCGCCTCCTCACGCGCCCGCCCCTGTACTCTCTGCGATCACCTGGCGCTGCAAGGCCAGCAACTGGTCGATGCCGATCTCTGCCAGGTCCAGTACGGCATCCAACGTCCTGCGCTCGAACGCCGCACCCTCAGCGGTGCCCTGCACTTCCACCAGCCGGCCACCTCCGGTCATGACCACATTAAAGTCTGCCGTCGCTCCAGAGTCCTCTTCGTAGCAGAGGTCCAGCATCAATTGGCCGTCCACGGGTCCGAGGCTTATGGCCGCCACCTGCGTGGTCAGCACACCCGGCGGCACCAATTCGGCCTCTTCCAGGTGTGCCACAGCCAGAGCCAGCGCAACATAGCCACCGGTGATCGACGCCGTGCGCGTGCCGCCGTCGGCCTTGATCACGTCGCAGTCGACAATGATCGTCCGGTCGCCCAGCTTGTGCAGATCCACGGCAGCGCGCAGGCTGCGCCCGATGAGGCGCTTGATCTCCTGCGTCCGCCCGCGCAACCCACCTACCTCGCGGCGTGTGCGCGTGTGTGTGGCGCGAGGCAGCAGTGCATACTCGGCCGTGACCCAGCCGGCTCCGCTACCAGAGCGCCATCGGGGTACCGAGTCCTCGACGCTGGCATTGCACAGCACGCGGGTCTCCCCCACCCTGATCAGGACTGACCCCTCAGCGTATTCGACAAAGCCGGGCTCCATGTGCACCGGCCGCATTTCATTCCATGCTCTCCCATCACCTCTCATCATGCACCTCCTACTACCAGGTCGGAGCGGATCTGGCGATCCACGGCGAGCCGTTGCGGTGTGCTGATTATACCATCTTTGCCATTGGCGACAAACCCCGGTGCTTCACAGAGGCTGCGCGAAAGAGGCGCAATCTCCTTTTCGCCAGATAGAGGTTGCCTACGGCTCAATGAAAGGCCGCATCGGTGCAAACGGCGCGCATCGCAGCAACAAGTGGGCTTCACGTGGCATTTCCACCAGAATCGATGCTCTAGCGCACACGGCTATTGCATTCTCCCTTGACAGCCGAGTAGAGGCGCACTGGCACCTCGCGCTCAGGAGCTGTCCCAAGAGGCAGTCTCTGTCATGTTGAGCGAAGCGAAACATCTTGTTTCTATTCAAATTAGACCGATTCAGAGACCTCTCAGTCGCTACGCTCCTTCGAGGTGACACTTCTGGGACAGCCCCCGGGCCGAGAACGCGAGTGTTCTGCCAGTTCGCGCGAGTTTCTGGCCTCCGCCGGACTGTTGTCCGGCGGGAGCTTGCACGGAGTTGCGACCTTGCAGCAGCCGTACTCTAGTAGAAATAGGGTATCGACTTTCACCAAGAAACATGGTATAATGATCGCAGATCATCCCCAAGAGAAAGTGAGCTGACATGAACAAAAAGACTGTGTTCCGTGTGTCCCTCACAATAGCAGGATTGCTCCTGCTGCTGGTAATCGGGTTCTTGGGTGCCAAATTCCTCATCCCCACACCTCAGATCGCCGTGATTCGCATTGAAGGAGACATATGGGGCTCCTACACTGCGGACGTCCGCGAGGCCATGGACGAGGCAGCCGAGGATCGATCCATCCGCGCCGTGGTGCTCGAGATTTCCAGCCCTGGCGGAGAGGTAACAGCCAGCGAGGATCTCTATTTCGAGGTGCTCAGGCTGCGGGACCGCAAGCCGGTGATCGCCACAATCAACGAGATGGCGGCAAGCGGCGCCTACTATGTTGCCGCAGCGGCGGACCAGATCTATGCCAAGCCGGGTTCGACGATAGGCAATATTGGCGTGATCTCGGTCCTGCCCGATCCCGACTTTGTGGATGAACTGCTCTTCACCACCGGCCCGTTCAAGCTCTCCGGGGGTTCGCAGGTAGAAGCGATCCGCCAGTTGGAGGTGCTCAAGAACACCTTCCTTGCAGCCATCCTCGCCCAACGGGGGGACCGGCTGCAGGTGGGCCCTGAGATCCTATCCCGCGGGGAGGTCTACCTCGGGTTGCAGGCAGAGCAGATCGGCCTCATTGATCAGGTGGGCTCAAAGGGAGACGCCGTGGAGGCTGCAGCGCGTCTCGCCAAGCTGCGGAACTATGTAGTTGTGGACCGGACACCCAACCTCGAAGAAGAGGAGATTGTGTTCGAGTTCAAGAGGCGGCAAAACGAGACGGCGGCGACGCTGGCTGCTGCCCCAGAGCGCTTTCCACCAGGGTTCTACTTTCGCTATGTAGAACCGGCCCAATGATAGGCACGCTCAGCGAAAGGAATGGCGAATGTTAAAGAAAGCAATTGTCATCCTGTTGGCTCTTGTCCTGCTGGTAGTACTGCTGGTAGTACCCCTGGTCGTGCGTTGGCTCTACTACTATGAGGGAAGATACGAGCCGGGAGAGGCCACGCGTCCGGATCTAACCACGATCGAGGAGCCCTTGCCAGAGACCCAACCATTCAGCGACGTCGAGATCAGCGAGAATCGCGGTACCGTTCTGGTCGATCTGGCCCACGAGAACCGCGTTCAGATGGCCGAACTGAACGTGCTTCAGGCACGGCTGGCGGCGCGGGGAAGCCGCTTGCAGCCAGTCTTTGACTCCGATGACCTATCGATGCAGTTGCAGCATGCCCAGTCGCTGGTGATCATCTCGCCCGCCGTCGACTGGACGCCCGACGAGATCCAGTGGGTCGAGAGGTTTGTCGACAAGGGTGGGCGCCTGCTGCTGGTCACCGATCCCTCCCGGTTCGGCGTCATCTATGATGAAGAGTGGGGCTACTACATAGGGCTTGACTCGGACGTCCCCCACATCAACGACCTCGCCAGCCGGTTCGGGCTCGTGTTCGAGGATGACTATCTATACAACACGACAGAGAACGAGGGGAACTTTCGCAACATCATCCTGACCGATTTGGCTGAAGACGCGCTGACCGACGGCCTGGAGCAACTGGTCTTCTTTGCCGCCCACTCGATCTCGTCCCAGGAACCCGTGCTGCTTACTGCGAGCGGCGAGACCCGGTCCAGCACCAGTGAGCGCGCCGAAGACCTGACCGTAGGCCTGCTGGCGGCCGATGGCGCCGTGCTGGCCCTCGGCGATCTCACCTTCATGACCGAGCCGAATAACGCCGTGCGCGACAACGATCAGTTCCTGGCCAACATCGCCGATTTCCTCAGCAGCGCACAGCGCAACTACGACCTGTCCGACTTTCCGTACTTTTTCGGAGATGAGGTTCAACTGGTCTATGCCGGTGCGCCGCTTCTGAACGGAGACCTGGTAGAAGACGCCAGTGCACTGCAAGCTCGCCTCGAGGAGGTCGGAAAGACGCTGACCCTCGAGGCAACTGAGGACGAGGCCAGCGACACCCTGTTTCTGGGGCTATACGAACAAGCTGAAGAGGTCGAACCCTACCTCGCAGCGGCGCAGGTGACCCTGATCTTTACACCCACCGAGACGCTCGACGACGGGGGTTCGGACGCCGAGTCAGACGAGTCCTCGACGGACGATTCGGCCATCACTGCCACGGAACAGCCCACCACGACAGAAACCCTGGAAGAGGCCGAATCCCCGTACGCCGACAAGAACCGTATCGTGGCAGAGCCGGTCGGCGAGATGTCCCTGGTCTCGACAAATCTGCTGTTGCTCCAGACTGACGACAATCGGAAGGTCATGGTGGCGCTGGCGTATTCCGAATCAGGCTTGCAGAACGCCCTGGAACGGCTCGCCGCCAATGACCTGGAAGGATGCGTGCTCCACGAGGTAGAGACGACGGTGACAAGCTTGCTGGCCTTTTGCCCGAGCGGCGAGTCCTCAGACGAGGGAGGCTGGCAGACAGAGGAGCAAGAAGAGGCCGGCCCGCCCGAGGAGGCTGAGCCGGAAGAGCCCGAAGAAACCGAGGCGCCGCCCGTTGAACCGCTCGGCAGCATTCTCATCTTGTCTCTGGACGATGGTGCGGGCCGGTACGATAGCATGACCAGCGCCCAGGACTATGCCGGCATCTTGCAGGACAGCTACGAGGTCACCATCTGGAGCATAGCAGAAGATGGTTGGCCCGGCTTGGAGGATCTCGCCATCTTTGACCTGTCGATCTGGACCGCGGGCGACTTTGAGGATCCAATGGGAGATGATGCCAGCTACCTGCTTTACGATCTGATGTTCGAGGGTGTGCCGGTGATCTTTTCGGGCGCCTACATCAACGAGTCGGACACAGAAGTGGTGCAGAGAGACATACAGGTAAGCGATGCCAGCCACCCCCTCGCCGAGGGATTCGAAGACGCGCAGGTCATCGAGTTCGTGACGCCCCCGTCAGGGAGTGAGTACGAGATCGGCGTGCTAGAGGACTGGAGCGAGCTCGACGGCGACATCGTCTTTGTCCGCGGACCGAACAGCGAAGCCAGCGACATGCCCTCGGTGGTCACCCTGGAGGATGATTTCAGCGACTTTCGGCTGGTCTATATATGCTTTCCCGTCTATCTCCTTCCCGAGGATGCCAAATCACAGTTTGTGGTGAACGCTGTGTCGTGGCTCCTGAGCCCCTGAGCAAGACGGAGGACGCATGGCCCCCAGGATACTGGTTGTTGATCGTAACGCCGCATTTGCCACTGTGCTCAAGGAGATGCTAGAGACAGAAGGCGGCTATGAAGTAAACGTCGTACCCAAAGGCAGTGACGCACTGGCACTGCTGCGAGACGGGAGTTTCGCGCTCACGATCATCGACATGGATCTCGATCCCGACGATCTGGACTATAGCGATCTTGTCCCTCGGATGAGAGAGACCCAGCCTTCCATACGTCTGATGCTGATCCCTCTATTGGGAGAGAATCTGCCATCGGAGCTGCACCAATTGGGCATCCAGGGGGTCCTGTCGAAACCATTCTTCGCCGACGACCTCCTGCCCAGCATCGAGGAGGCGTTGACCAAAGAGGTCAAGCGCGTGATCCCACTTCCCGCCCCTGCGTCTGCCCCTGAGTCTGCACCTACGCCTGCACCTGCGCCTGCACCCACGCCTGCACCGGTTCCCCAGGCATCGGCTGAGGTGGAGGCGATCCTCCTTGACCTGTCCCGCGAGACCTACGCCGAGGCTGTGCTGCTGCTCTCTCTCAGAGAGGGTGACGAGCAACTAGTCGCCCAAGCATCCTCTTTGGACGACGCCAAAACGGCGGCACTGGCTAACCTGAGCATTGCTGCTGTCCGTGCGTCCCAGGTTACAGCGCGCGTCCTGGGACGGCCAGACAGACCTTTCGAACACCACATGTTCGAAGCCGACTCGCTGAGACTTTATGCCATGTACGTTCCCGAGAATCTGCTGCTTGTCGTCGTTACACCGACGAGCACTCCTCTGGGAACGGTCCGGCACAACCTGCGCCGCGCAGCCCGCAGTCTGGTCCGGCCCAGCACCGGCGGCTGACAGCGCACTGGCGATTGTCAGAGTCGGCCTTGACGTAAGTTTGCTTAAATTCGCTGGCGTGCGAAATCTTAAGATTCCAGGCCGCGAACACGCATTCAGATACTAGATGTTGGGCAATGGCGACCGACAACCTCTAGATGTAGATTGTCGCGCCCTTTGCGCCAACCACTATCTGCCCGCGAGACCGCGAAACGTGCTTGCTAAATCTTTGCGTTTTTGTTACAATGGTCCACGATCGTAGCACAGGCGAAGGGGGAACAGATCTGGTGCCAACACCGAATCTACGGTGAGACAGCACTTCTGGAGCGACGCTGACAGCCAAGTTTTTCCTGCCCATCACTCCAGCCCAGGAGGCGCTGCCCCAGCTTCAGCCTTCACTTCACGATCTGACCAACGTACAATATAGAAGTGAAACACGGACACGCTCCCGGCTCCAAGTAGGAGCCGATAGTCCGAGCCATGCCGGTGGCATAATGCCCCACGAAATGCCGCCTTGCCGCTGCGCGCGCCGGGAACAGAATTACGCCTGAGGGATCGGTGGGTTCAATCAAGCGAGAGAGCCAGACGTCAGACCACGAGATAGCCAACGCCCAGAAGCAGTGGCAATCCACATTGGGTGAGCTTCAGCTACAGATGACCCGCGCCACGTTCGACACCTGGCTGCGCGGAAGCCAGGTGATAGCCTGCGCCGACGGTGTCTTTACCGTCTACGTCCGGCATGCGTACGCTGTTGACTGGTTGCAGAACCGGCTGCTTGGCCTTGTCAAGCGCACGCTGCAACGCCACGCTGGTCCCGATGCCGACATCCAATTCACCGCGCGGGCTCCAGAACGCGACGAGAACCTGATCTTGGTGCCAGAAACCGTGCCCGACGAATCCGCGACTGGGCAATCCAAGGGCAAATCCCAGACCAACGGACGGCCTTCGTCCGTCCTGTACTCCAAGTATACATTCGATACTTTTGTCGTGGGAACCAACAACCGCCTGGCTCATGCTGCTAGCCTGGCAGTGACCGAGAATCCGGCCCATGCCTACAACCCGCTGTTCATCTATGGGGGTGTGGGCCTCGGGAAGACCCACCTGCTCCACGCGCTGGGACATGCAGCCAAGGCACGCGGCATGTCAGTGCTGTACGTGTCCTCGGAGTGGTTCACCAACGA
>JBFFCR010000133.1:0-9471 GCA_041559855.1 Anaerolineae bacterium
GCCGCCTCCACCTCGCCCGCGCTGAGAGCACGCAGGGCATCCCCGGCGGTTTCGTAGCGCCGCACCGGCAGGGCGCGCAGCAGGGCGCGCTGGCGGCTGTTACCCTGGGGGACAAAGCCCCAGTCCACGCCCACCACCCGCCCCGCCAGATCCTCCACCCCTTCGATGCACACGGTATCGGCGCGGGTTAGCAGCCCCGGCCCGGCGGTGAAATATGCCCCCGAATAGGCCACGTCCCTGGTCAGCAGCGGGTCATGGGGCAGGGCCGAAAGCACGGCGTCGCACCGCCCCGCCAGCAGGGCGTCGTAGAGGCTGTCGAACCCGACCGACACGATCTCGATCCGCACGCCCGGCGCCATCCGTTCGGCCAGCAGCGAGGCCAGCTCGACGTCAAAGCCGTCCACCTGTCCCGTGGCGGGATTGACCGACTCGAAGGGGGGCCAGCTGGGATCGGTGCAGACCCGCAGCACGCCGGTCTCTACGATCCGCTCCCACGTCTCGTCGGGAGGCCGGATCAGGGACCTCAGCAGCAGCCAGACCCCCAGCCCCACCAGCACCACGACCACCGCAGCCAGCCACCACCGCCGTCGTGTGCTCATGGTTCCTCTCCCCTAGCGTAGCGCTGCACCTCATAGTAGATCGGCTTGGGCAGGAACTCGGGCGTGACAAAGGAAAAGTTGTCGAGGTAGGAATTGGCCGGACGCGGGTAGCGAAAGGCCCACAGCACCGTCGCCTCGCACCAGGGCCAATCCTCCAACGACGTTTGGTAGGCCCGGAGTGTGTAGGCGGCGCGCTGGGCCTGTTGGACCGCTTTGGTCCAGCGCGGGTGGTCGTTCCAGCCGCCCTCGGTGATATAGACGGGCAGATCTGGGTGGCCCCACTCGACGAGCAGGTCGTGCAGCAACTCGGTGCGATTATAGTTCACCACCCTCAGATCGGGACGGGCGTCGGGCGGCATGCTCCAGCCGTAGGCATGGACCGCCAGCCCGTCCATCAATTCGCCCGCGCCCGCAACCAGCATCTGCTCCAGGTAGATCACATCGCTCAACCCCTCCGGGTCGCCCGGCGGGGCCAGCGTCGGAGCCAGCGCGCCGCCCAGCACCACCAGGTCAGGATTGGCCGCCTTGGCGCGTGGATACACGGCGCGCAGCAGCTCGGTGTACCCCTCGGGGTCGACGGGCCGGTACCCCCACTCCAGGCCGATGTTCGGCTCGTTCCAGATCACCACATAGTCCACGCGCCCGCGAAAGTGCTCGGCAAAGGCAGCGACGAACCTGGCAAAGTCGTCATAGTGCTCCTCGTCGAGGTAGGAGGAGGTCGTCGGCTGCTCGTCGGGATCGGGCCGGGCCCATTCGGGCACCATGCCCAGCCGGGCAATCACGGTGAGGCCCTGGCGGCGCGCGTGATCGACCACCAGGTCGGCGTGGCTCCAGTCGAACTTGCCCGGCGATGGCTCGTGGTAGGCCCAGGGAAAGTACTCGACGATCCACGTGGCCCCCATCTCGCGCACCATCTCCAGCGTGCGCTTGATCTTCCACGGCTCCACCTCGTCGGTGAGCCGGGTGTGGACGCCAATCTCGGGGTTGATGGTGCGCACCGTCTGCTGGGGACCCAGGGCGACCGGCGGAGTGATCGGCGCGCCAGCCAGCAAGCAGAGCAGGGCCAGAGCTGCCATGCGCCCGTATCGCAACCGTTCCCGTGCCGTCCCGCCCAGCCGTTGCCACCTCATGGCGGGCATTATACCAGCGAACGACCGCCGTGGCAATGGGCGGCGGCGGGCTAGGCCGGGCAGCAAAGTTGGATGGAAACCGAGCTTCTCGGTCGTGGTGCGCTTTCCTACCTCCCGGGTGAACTGCAACGAGGCAGCCGACTGCCATCGGAGGAGCACGAAGCTCGGGGTCCTGCGCTCGTCAAGGGACAATGCGTGACCGCGGCGCGCGAGGGTACCGCCCGCCCAGGCGCGGCCCGTACTGGGAGCATCATGGTTGTGAGAATGCGCGCTCTTGTGATATACTCCATGGAACGGCGGATGGGGTGCTGACGAGCACCGCCCGAGCCGTGCCCTGTTCGCCAGCATCGAGCCGAGGCAAGATCGATCCCCTACGGAGAGGGAGACGGGCAGCACAAAGGGAGCACTATGGCTAGAACAAGACGAGTCGGCGTTCTGACCGGAGGGGGCGACGTCCCTGGCCTCAATCCGGCCATCAAGGCAGTGGCAGAGACGGCCATCGCCAGGGACTGGGAAGTGGTCGGCATCCGCCTCGGCTGGGGCGGGCTGCTGCACTGCAACCCGGAGAGCCCCCAGGCGCGCAAGAACCTGATCGTACCGTTGACACTGAGCTCAGTGCGAACCATCGATCGCACGGGCGGCACCTTCTTGCACACCTCGCGCTCCAACCCATCACGGGTCAAGGCGCAGGATGTACCCGACTTTCTGGTCGGGACGGTCGACCCTGCAAGTGGCGAAGGGGAGGAAGCGATCTATGACTTTACCCCTCACGTGCTCCATGTGCTGGATTTCCTGGAACTTGACGCGCTGATCCCCATCGGCGGCGATGATACACTTTCGTACGCTGCCCGCCTGCACCAGGAGGGATTCCCGGTGGTCGCCATCCCCAAGACAATGGACAATGACGTCTATGGGACCGACTACTGCATCGGCTTTTCGACGGCTGTGACGCGCAGCGTCGACTTTATCACCGCCCTGCGCACCACGAGCGGTTCCCACGAGCGGATCACCGTGGTGGAGCTCTTTGGGCGCAACTCGGGCGAGACCTCCCTGATCGCCGCCTATCTGGCCGATGTCGACCGCGCCATCATCTCTGAAGTACCCTTTGACGTCCAGAAACTTGGACTTCTGCTGGTGCAGGACAAGTACAACAATCCGAGCAACTACTCGATCATGACTATCTCGGAGGGGGCGCGCGAGATCGGCGGCGATCTCGTCCACTATGAAGGGGATGAAGATGCCTACGGTCACAAGAAGCTGGGCGGCATCGGCGCGCGCGTGGGAGAACAACTCAAGGCGATCACCAACGAAAGCGTTATGTACCAGCAGTTGAGCTATTTGATGCGCAGCGGCAGTCCGGACTCGCTGGACCGCATGGTCGCTGTGAGCTATGGGCTGCTGGCGATGGACCTGATTGACAGTGCAAGGTCAGGGCGCATGGTGGCCCTCCGCGACGGAGCGTACACCCACGTGCCCCTCAACCGCGTGATCTCGGGCACAAAGCGCGTCGATGTGGACGAGATGTACGATGTGGAGCAGTACCGGCCGCGGATTGCCGACATGCTGGGCAAGCCGATGTTCCTCTACTAGCAGGGACATTGATTCGAGCATAGGGGGAGAGTTGCGATGAGCGAGCCGTTCCTGGGCGAGGCCCTGACCTTTGACGATGTGCTGCTGGTACCCGCACAGTCGACCGTGCTGCCCTCAGAGGTAGATCTGAGCGTATCCCTGGCGCCGAGCATCCAACTAAAGATCCCCCTCCTCTCGGCTGCCATGGACACCGTGACCGAAGCGCAACTGGCTGTCGCCCTAGCGCGAGAGGGCGGTATCGGCGTCTTGCATCGCAACCTGCCCGTGCAGCGTCACGTCGAGGAGGTCGACAAGGTCAAGCGAAGCGAGTCGGGCATGATCGTCGACCCCATCACACTCCCGCCGAGCGCTACCGTGGGCGACGCGGAAGCGATCATGAGCAAGTACCATATCTCGGGCGTGCCGATCACAGAGAATGGCAACCGGCTGGTGGGCATCCTCACCAATCGCGACGTGAGATTCCTCACCGACATGAGCATTCCCATCCACCAGCTGATGACACCTGCCGAGCGGCTGGTCACCGCCCAGGTGGGCACCACGCTCGACGACGCGGTCCACATCCTACAGGAACACCGCATCGAAAAACTGCCCCTGGTGGATGAAGACGGCGTGCTCAAGGGCCTCATCACCGTCAAGGACATTATGAAGAAACGCGACTATCCGCAGAGGGCCACCGACGCCCGGGGCAGGCTGCTCTGCGGCGCGGCGATCGGAGTGGGTAACGAGGCCCTGGAACGCCTCGCCCCCATGGTCGACAAGGGATTGGATACAGTGGTTATCGATACCGCGCACGGGCACACCTCTGCCGTGCTGTCGACGATCAGGAAGGTCAAGCGCACCTATCCCAACCTGCCCCTGATCGCGGGCAATGTGGTGACTGCTGAGGGCACACGGGATCTGATCGAAGCAGGCGCGGATGTGGTCAAGGTGGGCGTCGGCGCCGGTTCGATCTGCACGACGCGTGTCGTGACGGGCGCGGGCATGCCCCAGATCACGGCCATCCAGGTCTGCTCGGAGGAGGCCCACCGCCATGGCGTGACCGTCATTGCCGATGGCGGCGTCAAATACTCGGGCGACATTGTGAAGGCCCTGGCGGCCGGCGCCAACGCGGTCATGCTGGGCAGCTTGCTGGCCGGTTTGACCGAATCTCCCGGCGAGTTGATCATCTACGAAGGGCGCCGCTTTAAGGAATACCGGGGCATGGGCTCGCTGGGTGCCATGAAGGGCCTGGCCCGCGACCGCTATGGACCTATCGAAGACAATGAATACGGCAGGATGTCAGGCAAGCATGTGCCCGAGGGGATCGAAGCGCAGGTTCCGTACAAGGGCAACCTGTCCGACTATATATTCCAGTTGATGGGCGGGCTTCGCTCGGGCATGGGGTATGTGGGCGCCGGTGACCTGAAGGAGTTGCGGGAAAAGGCACAGTTTGTGCGGATCACCCACGCGGGCCTGATCGAGAGCCATCCTCACAGCGTCTTTATCACCAAGGAGGCACCCAACTATCCGACGAGCCCGCAGTAGCGCTTCGTGCAGGTTACTGCGCGATGTCTCGTTCGTATCGGGAATTATGTCAAATTTAGATCGAATCGTTTCGGCCGTAGCCGAGGCAAGGAAATACCGCTCTGTCTGCAAGGACACCATCCACCGTATCGCGGAGCGCGAATTGGAGCGCTTTCCAGAACTCAAAGCAGCTACCAAGGCAACAAAGCGCCGGCTGCACCAGGTGTACGGCGCCTTTGAGCGAGACTGGGACTATGACGCTGCCTGCCAGCAGTTGGAGGAAGCATACAGGCAGGGGACAGAGCCCACCATCAGGGCGGCATGCCGGCTGGTGATGGAAGCGCACAGCTCCACCCGCGAGCGGCTGCCCATCCTCGACCAATTCTACCGGGCCATCTTTTCGATCACGGGGCGGCCGTCTACCATCCTTGACGCGGGCTGCGGGCTGAACCCGCTGTCCCTGCCCTGGATGGACCTGCCCGCCGGCGCCCGCTACATCGCCCTCGACATCGACGCCGAACGGGTTCGCTTCCTCAATCGCTATCTGTCGCTGGCAGGTATGGGGCCGCTGGCTCGCTGTCAGGACATTCTCTCCCATCCCCCCGCTGAGCAGGTCGATCTGGTCCTGCTCCTCAAGATGAGCCCAACGCTGGAGCGCCAGGAAGCTGGCTCCACGCTGCGCCTGATCGAGCAACTCGACGCGCCGCACATCGTGATCAGCTATGCCATCAAGAGCCTGGGTGGGCGCGAGAAGGGGATGCTGGAGACCTATCAACAGCACTTCCGGGAACTGGTCAGCGACCGCGCATGGTCTGTCGAAACACTGGTATTCGATACCGAGTTCGTGCTGGTAACCACTACAGATACCCAGCAGCCTTGACCCGTCCCGAAAGCCGCAAACGCTTGAGCATGACAATGGGAACTCTATACATCGTCGGCACGCCGATTGGCAACCTGGAGGATATCAGCCCCAGGGCTTTGGGCATCCTGCGCGACGTGCGCCTCATCGCTTCGGAAAATCCGGCGCGGACCCAGCGCCTGCTGGCTCGATACGAGATCCAGACCCCCATGATGCGCTATACCGACGCCTACCGGCGCAAGAAACGACAGCGGTCGGCCGCCGTGCTCAACGCCCTGCGGGAGGGGGATGTGGCTCTGGTATCAGAGGCGGGCATGCCCGGCCTGGCCGATCCGGGCTTTGAGCTGATCGCCGCAGCGCAGGAAGAGGGGGTGCTCATTGTTCCGGTACCCGGTCCCACAGCCCTGTCGGCGGCCCTGGCGGTGTGCGGCATCCCGGCGGAGCGATTTCGTTTTCGCGGATTCCTGCCCCGGGGGCGTGGGACGCGCCGCAGCCTGCTTGCTTCCCTGGTCGACAGCCCCTTTACCACCGTCGCCTACGAGTCGCCGCATCGCTTGCTCGACACACTGGCGGATCTGGATGCCCTCTTTGGCGACCGGCCGGTGGCTGCTGCCTGCGAGCTGACCAAGCTCTACGAGGAGAGCAGGCGCGGCACGGCTGCCGCGCTGCTGGTCCACTTTTCCGAGCACAGACCGCGGGGCGAGTTCACGCTGGTCATCGCGGGCGCCGGACAAGAGGCAGAGGAGGACCCGAGGTGAGCATCCCCAGCGTGATCGAGACGACCCACGGTCCCCTGCACCTGCCCGTCTACTTTCCCGACGCCACCCGCGGCGTGGTTCGCACCGTGGACAGCCACGATCTGGAGGCCTGCGGCATGCAGGGCCTGGTGGTCAATGCCTTCCACCTCTCCACCCGGCCAGGCGCGGGGCTGATCAAGCAAGCAGGCGGCATCCACCGTTTCATGCGCTGGCGCCGGCCCATCGCCTCCGATTCGGGCGGGTTCCAGCTCATGTCGATGATCCGCGAAAACCCGCGCTACGGGACCATAACCAAGCGGGGGGTACATTTCACCGACCTGGACGGCAACCGCAAAAAGACCCTGTTCACCCCGGAGCGCAGCATCCGGCTACAATTCGACCTTGGCGCCGACCTTGTGATCTGCCTCGACGATTGCCCCAGCCCCGACGCCTCCCCCCAGGAGGTGGAAGCCTCCGTCAAGCGGACCATCCACTGGGCTGAGCGCTGCCGCGCCGAATTCGACCGCCAGCTCGAGATGAGGGGGCAGGGCGAGGGCCCGAGGCCCCTGCTGTTCGGTGTTGTCCAGGGTGGCTATGACCGGGAGATGCGCGCCCGGTGCGCCGCTGCCCTGCTACCCCTCGGATTCGACGGCTTTGGCTTTGGCGGCTGGCCCATCGCACCAGACGGGGAGCTGGCCCTTGATATCCTCTCCTATACTGCCAAGGTCACCCCCGATGCCCTCCCCAGGTTCGCCCTGGGCGTGGGAAAGCCGGAGCATATCGTCCGCTGCTATCTGGCGGGATGGCGCATCTTTGACTGCGTATTGCCTACCCGCGACGCGCGCCACGGCCGCCTCTATGCTTTCGAGGCAGACAGTCTCGACGAGGTCGATCTGCGGTCATTCAGATTCTATCGCCATGTCTACGTGCGCGACGAAAAACACAGGCGGCAAGAGAATCCCATCTCCGCCGCCTGCGACTGTCTCTGCTGCCGGAATTATTCGCTTTCGTACCTGCACCACCTCTTTGACATCGGGGATCCGCTGGGACTGCGACTAGCGACCATCCACAACTTGCGCTTCTACACCCAACTCGTCGAGCGAATGGCAGCCCTGTAGGCGCGGGACTGCCCAAGGCGCCAGCCCTACCCCCCGGCGAGCATGATCATCAGCACCACGTGATCGCCATCTTTGAGCGCCCTGTCAAGCTGGTCGTGGGCCACCCATTCTTCACCGTTCAGCAGAATCTGGACCACTGGATCCAACTGGCCGTGCTCGTCGTATAGCGCCTGCCTGGCCTTTCGCCCATATTGGGCGATCAGGTGCCCGATCAGATCGTTGACCGTTTCCCCGGGAAACTCTAGCTCCAGCTCCTTGCGGCCCATCGCCTCGGGCAGCACCGGCAGGAGAACCTTTAGCTGTACCTTCATACGCGCTCATCCCTCATTGGTGAGGATAGGTGAACCGGACAGGTCCAAGGTCACCTCCTACCCCGCGACCGCTTGCCACCGGGCCGGCTAACAGCCAGCACATCCCGCAAACGACCAGCGGCCACACGCTTCTTGCGCAAGCTAACTTCCACAGGCGCCCTGAAGGACAGCGCGCCCGTCTCGCAAAAGCGCACGCACCAGGGTTCGGCGCCGCCACAGAGATCGCACTTGACGGCGCGCCGCCGGTCCCCGTCCAGGGCAATGGCACCAAAAGGGCAGGCCACAATGCACATCCGGCACCCCACGCAGTCGTCACCATCCACGATCATCGCGCCGGTGATGGAATCGCGCGCGATGGCCTGCACCGGGCAGATGGCAGCACAGGCCGGTTCCTCGCATTGCTGGCAAACGACGGGGACAGACACCCCTTCCTGCTCCCGCTTTGTGACGCGCACTGCCGACTTGGCGGGGTTGCTGGCGTGCGCGTGAAACACCGAGCAGGCCATCTCGCAGGCCCGGCAGCCGGTGCACTTTTCATGGTCTACGACGAGGATCTTGTTCATCAACTCGACCTTCCGGAATAGGCCTGCCACAGCAGCTTGAGCGGATGGACGACGTCCCGGCCCGATCCCGCCCTCATTTGCATCTCGCACCCGGCGCAGTTGGTGATCCCCAGATCGAGGTCGGGCGACTGCAACTCCTCAAACAGAAAACGCCCTATCTCGCGCGACTCTTGCCGATGCTCGCGGCGCATGCCAAAGGAGCCCGCCATGCCACAGCATCCCCGGTCGATATCGATCGGTTCCATGCCCGGAATCAGCTCCAGCAGTTGCAGGTTCTCCGGGCCCAGGTCGCGCACCCGGAGGTGACAGGGAGTGTGGTACCCAACTCGTAGCTCCAGCGGATTCAAGTCTGTGTCGAGATCACCCTGTTGGTGCAATGCCCACAAGAAGTTGCTAACATCCTGTGTCCGTTCTGCCACCAGCCGCGCTTCCTCGCTCTCTGGCAGCAGGTGGGGAAAGTCACGCTCCAACGCCATGCCGCAACTGGGGCAGCTTACGAGGATGGTGCGCCCCTCCCTCGCCAGCGGTCCCAGTATCTCCAGAGCCTGGCGGGCGTAGCGCCGGGCCAGATCCTTGGCGCCGTAGGGAAAGCTTGCCACCCCACAACACACGTGATCGGGCACAGTCACTTGAAAGCCATGTCGCTCCAGGATCCCGACGACGGCCCAGCCCAGGTCCGGATCGGTAAAGTTGGTATAGCAGCCAGGATAGTAGACCACGGTGCGGGCCCCAGCAGCCGGCGAGCGGCGGCGGTATTGGCGCACAAATCTGTCGCGGTGGAAGCGGGGAAGCCGCCGCTCCCGGTCCATCCCCGACACCCACTCCATGGGCACCCGGGCCAGCGACCAGTCAAAGAGCCGGTTGCTCAGCGGCGCAGCCAGGCTGGCGGCTTGAAACAGGGTCCCGATCCGGCAGTAGAACTGATCCTGCCACCTGGTTGAGCCTGCTTCCGCCTCGGCCTCCGAGATCATGGTGGGTAGGTCAATATCAAGGGGGCAGCGGGTCTGGCAGCGCCCGCAGGAAACGCACTCTCGCAGCGACCGGTTGTCCCCCCTGAGGAA
>JBFFCR010000134.1:0-9421 GCA_041559855.1 Anaerolineae bacterium
ACCTCTCGCCCCATGGGCGGGAGGTTTTCTTTTTCGTCTGAAAGGGGGTGGTGGAATTGACGGACGATGATGGCACTACCGGCACCCGTCTGACATTCGCCCGAAACGGACCATTCTGCTGCCCGTTTCCCAAAGCTCAGGAGGATTGAATCATGGCATCTGAAAAGGACAACAATGGCGAGCAGTTGTACAAACTGCGACACTCCACGGCGCACGTGATGGCCGAAGCAGTGCTGGAGATGTTCCCTGATGGCAAACTGGCCTTTGGTCCGCCTATCGAGAACGGTTTCTACTACGATTTCGATCTCCCCCGGCCTCTCTCGACCGAGGATCTGGCCGAGATCGAAGAGCGGATGAAGGCGATCATCAAGGGTGACTTTCCCTTTGTGCACCGGGACATCAGCGTGGCCGAGGCCAAGCGGATGTTTGCCGGCCAGCCCTACAAGATCGATCAGATCGAGAAGCTGGCCGCAGGCGAAGAAGATGAGGACGGCATGGCCGGCGATGCTGGAGGACTGGAGGAGATGTCGATCTACGAGCACCGCCACTTCGCCGACCTCTGCCGAGGGCCGCACCTGGATCGCACGGGCGAGATCCCGGCGGATGCATTCAAGCTGCTGAACGTCGCAGGCGCCTACTGGCGCGGCGATGAAAACCAACCAATGCTGCAACGGATCTATGGCACGGTCTGGGAAAAGAGCGACGAACTGGAGCAGTATCTCTGGCAGCTCGAGGAGGCAGCACGTCGCGATCACCGCAGATTGGGCAAGCAACTGGACCTGTTCAGCATTCAGGATGCCGGCGGGCCTGGTTTGATCTGCTGGCATCCCAAGGGTGCGCGCATCCGTAGGGTCATCGAGGACTTTTGGTATCAGGAGCACGATCGGGGCGGATACGAGATCGTCTATACGCCGCACATCGGCAGGGCCGACCTGTGGTCGATCAGCGGGCACCTCGACTTTTACCAGGAGAGCATGTACTCTCCCATGGACGTCGACGGGCAGGACTACTATATCAAGCCGATGAACTGCCCCTACCAACTCCTGGTCTACAAGTCGCGCCGTCGCTCCTATCGCGAACTACCGCTGCGCTGGGCTGAACTGGGCACGGTCTATCGCTACGAGCGCAGCGGTGTCCTGCACGGATTGCTCCGCGTGCGCGGGTTCACCATCGACGACGCACATATCATCTGCCGCCCCGATCAGGTAGAGGACGAGATCGTGCGCGTCTACGAGTTCAGCCTGAATATGCTCAAGGCCTTTGGCTTCCAGGACTTTTCCATCTATCTGGCCACGCGCCCCGAGAAATATGTGGGTGAACCGCAGCGCTGGGACCAGGCCCAGAGGGCACTCCAGAGGGCACTGGATGACTATGGGTTGCCCTACAAGATGGACGAGGGAGGAGGCGCCTTCTACGGCCCCAAGATCGACATCAAGGTAAACGACGCCCTCGGACGCGAATGGCAGACGTCGACGATCCAGTTCGACTTTAACCTCCCGGAGCGCTTCGAGATGTCCTACATTGGGGAAGATGGCCTGGAGCACGAGCCCTATGTGGTGCACCGCGCGCTTTTGGGCTCGCTGGAACGGTTCTTTGGTACGCTCATCGAGCACTATGGTGGCGCCTTCCCGGTGTGGCTGGCGCCGCAACAGGTTATACTGGTGCCCATTGCCGACCGGCACAACGAGTACGCCCACCGTGTAGCTGCTGAACTCAAGGCAGCCGGCCTGAGGGTGGAGGTGAACGACTCGAGCGACAGGATGCAGGCCAAGATCCGAGATGCCCAGCTTGAAAAGGTGCCCTACATGCTGGTGATGGGCGACCGCGAAATGCAGGCTGGCGCAGTAGCCGTTCGACTCCGCAACGGCGAGGATCTGGGCGCGCAGCCTGTGGCCGATTTCATCGCCCTGGCCCAGAGCGCCATCGCGCAAAAGCGCGATCTCTAGGCAGATTGGGGGCGGGACCCGCCGGTCTCGCCCCCTGATTCCCAAGAGATACCCTGCCGCTCCTGGTAAGCGCCTCTCATCTGGCATGTAACTTGTTCCATCTCGCATTTGACCCCTTGGGCCATTTGAGGTATAATGCGCAATGCGATGTAGGTAATGTTACCTGAAGTGGGTCGATGGCCCAGACCACAAGCACATCGTGAGAACCTGAGGAGGAGCAGAGATTAGCAGAAACACAACACGAGTCAACACTGCCATCCGGGCATCCCAATTGCGTGTCATCGATTCCGACGGCAAGCAGCTAGGCATCTTGCCTCGCAACGAGGCACTCCGCTTGGCAGAGGAGCGTTCGCTGGACCTGGTAGAAGTTGCCCCGCAAGCCACTCCCCCGGTCGCCAAGCTGATGGACTTTGGCAAGTACCAGTACGAACGGGCGAAACGCGAGCGAGAGGCACGCAAGTCCAGGAAAGAAGTTGAGATTAAAGAGGTCCGCCTGCGGCCCAAGACAGACGAGCACGATGTCAACTTCAAGGTCCGCCAAGCACGTACATTCTTGCAGGCAGGCGCCAAGGTAAAGATCCGGATGCGCTTTCGCGGACGCGAGATCTATAATCTTGACGTCGCCAAGAAGCAGTTCGATTACTTTGTCAAGGAGTTAGAGGACATAGCTACGGTCGAGCAGCGGCCCAGTTTCGAGGGCCGGACCATGCTCATGATAATGGCCCCTGATTCCGCCCACAAGTGATCGCGGGGACACATAGATGGACTGACCGCAATCAGGCACTCTGCTCAATGAGTGATTACCAGACAGGTCTTTACCATTGCCCCTGAGCAGATATGGGGGCAATCGTTTTGTAAGGAGGACACAATGCCCAAGCTCAAGACATACAAGGCAGCCGCCAAACGATTCAAATACACAGGGTCGGGCAAGCTGATGCGCACCAAGATTGGCAAGAGCCACCGGCGTCGCATGAAGCCCAAGCGCGTGAAGCGCATGTTCGATGAGATGCACGAGGTCACGGCAATCGCTTCCAAGAAGCGGGTTGCCAGGCTGGCGCCCTACCTGAAGAAGAAGTAAACGTCAGAGGAGTTGAACAGTGCCGAGAGCAAGAGGGGGTCTGCGGACCCAGCGACGAAATAAAGTACTGAAACTGACCAAGGGCCAGTACGGTGGCAAACATCGCCTATGGCGACGAGGCAACGAAGCGATGCTCAAGTCGCTCTGGTACAGCCATCGTGACCGGCGCAATCGCAAGCGCGATTTCCGGCGCCTGTGGATCGCGCGCATCAATGCTGCATCTCGCCTGAACGACATGTCCTACAGTCGCTTCATGCACGGGCTGAAGGAGGCCGGGATCGAACTTGACCGCAAGGTCCTGGCGGATCTGGCCGTTCATGATCAGGCCACGTTTACACGCCTGGTAGAAGCGGCCAAAGGGTAATCCAGGCAAAAGACGGCAGGAAAGCAAGGAGCTTGGGCGTCGACAGCGAAAGAGCTGGCTCAGGCTGATCAGGGCTGGTGCGCGATCCTGATGATCACCAGCATTCAGAACGAGAGGGTGAAATACGTCCGGTCCCTCGTGCGGCGGCGGGTTCGCCAGCGCGAGGGCCGTTTTGTCGTTGAGGGCACGCGATTGCTGGACGAACTCGTCAAGGCCAGCATCGAGCCCGCCCTTGTTTTCTACACTGCGGCTTGGGCCGCGACCCCTGCCGGGCAGCGCCTGCTGCCCCTGATCCACACTGGCAGCGTTGACAGCATTTGGCCGGTGGACGAGACGGTGATGGCCGCCTGTGCCGACACCCAGACCCCCCAGGGCGTGCTGGCCGTGGCGCCCTTCATCAGCCTCCCGCCCGGACCGGGACTGCTCCTCATCCTCGACGGGGTCCGTGACCCCGGCAATCTGGGCACCATCCTCCGTTCGGCCGAGTCGGCGGGCGTGGGCCAGGTCTTGCTGGCTCCGGGCACCGTGGATCCCTACAATCCCAAGGTCGTGCGGGGCGCGATGGGAGCACACTTTCGGCTGCCCGTGTCCAGTTGCGATTGGCCCCTCCTTGGCGAGCGGGCAGAGGGACGGGCAGTGTGGCTGGCCGATGCGACTACCGGCACCTCCTATGATCGAGTGGACTGGACGCGACCCAGCGCGTTGATCATCGGAAGCGAGGCATCCGGCGCGGGAGAGGAGGCAGCGCGTCTCGCGACGGGCCGAGTTTCGATCCCCATGATTGGAGGAGCCGAGTCGCTGAACGCGGCGATGGCCGCTACGGTGATCCTCTTTGAGGCGGCCCGGCAGCGCCGGAGCTCCCCCTGGAAAGAGTCCCCATGAGAATTCGCTCGGTGACCTGCTTTGTCAACGCAGGCGATCCTACGGGGCAGGCAAGCGCGGTTGCCGCCGCAGGGCGCCTGGCCCGCGAGGCTCGCATTGCCCTTGAGGATGCTGGTTTTCCGGTACAGACCACGCGCCTGGCAACTCAACCACTCTCGCGCCTGCCAGCCAACCGGCTAGAACTGGCCCGGGATCTGTGGGCACAGTGCGCCGAGGTTGGTTTCGACTACCTCTCGCTGGGCCCTGCGCTGGCTGAAACGCCCGGCGCAGACCTCTCGCTGCTGGATGCCATTCCCGGCTTGATCCAGGAGAGTGAAAACGTCTTTGCCAGTGTGCTGGTGGCAACCAGCGACGAGGGACCCAATCTGGAGGCCATCGGGCGGGCGGCGGAGATCGTGCGCGAGATTGCCCGCACGACGGACCAGGGCTTTGGCAATCTGCGCCTGGCAGTGATGGCCAACGTGGGGCCGCTCGCCCCCTTTTTCCCGGCGGCCTATCACGATGGCGGGACTCTGGCAGTGGCGATCGCCACCGAGTCGGCCGATCTGGCGGTGAACGCGTTCTCTGGCACGCGCTCGGCGTCGCAGGACGGAGGGCGCGCGGGTTCGATCTCGCTGGATGAGGGGCGAGCGCGCCTCGTCGAGGCAATTGAGGATGCCGCGGGGCGGATAGCCGACCTGATTGCCCCGCTGTCCAGGCACCATGGGTCTCGCTTTGCCGGGATCGATTTCTCGCTGGCGCCCTTCCCCGAAGAGGCTCGGAGCATCGGGGCAGCGGTGGAGCGCATGGGCGTCGAGCGCTTTGGCGCGCCCGGGACCTTGTTTGCTGTCGCCCAGCTTACCGATTGCTTGCGCAGGGCGAGGTTTCCCCGCTGCGGGTTCAACGGCGTGATGTTGCCGGTGTTGGAGGACGCGACACTGGCAGCCCGCAGCCGCGAAGGAATGTTCACTGTAGACGATCTGTTGCTCTACTCGGCGGTCTGTGGTACCGGGCTGGACACGGTCCCATTGCCCGGCGACGCCAGCAGTGCCGAGTTGGCGGGCATCCTATTGGACATGGCTATATTGGCACAGTGCCTGGACAAGCCATTGACCGCGCGACTGATGCCGATCCCGGGGGCCCGCGCGGGGGACATCACCCAGTTCGATTTCGACTACTTTGCCAACGGCTCTGTGCTTGATCTGAAGGGTTGGGGCAGCCAGGGGCTATTCATCCACTAAGTGGCAAGCTGGACGCCGGGGGCTGGTCAATTTTCAGAGTGCGGCACAGCCGGTGGGCATGCAGGGCAGAGAACACAACTGACCCGTAGTTATGTATAGTCCCCATAGATGCGCAGCAGCCGCGTGTATACCTCTTCCGAATTCTTGATCCCGCTGCCTACCAATCCCACATCGGGTGGGTAGGCGAGAAAGGGCCTACCTTGCGGCCCGCCCAGTCCGCCATGAGATGCTACCTGCTCCTCAAAACTGATCACGCGCTCATCACCCCACGCGCCCAACAGAATCAAGTCGCCTGAGTGGGGAAAACGCGCCACCCTCGCTACCTGCTCGGCGGCCCACGCAGGATCTGAGAGGCCATCCAGCGGGTCTTGTCCTTCCAGGCGCCGCCCCTTGGGCCCGATGTGCAGGGTCCCATGCCGCCCGGCGAGCACAACCTCTTTCCCAACGCGGCCTGCCACCAGGCCAATCCCATGGTGAGCGATCAGGACGCCGAGAAGAGACGGATAGAGCAATGCCACTTCGCTCAGGTCCATGGGATGTGCGGCGACATCAAAGTACACGTGCGACAGCGATCCCGAATTCCGAACAGCTATGCTGCCTCTGCGGCTCAGATCCCACTCGCTCTCCAAAGCCTCTGCCAGCAGCCGCGCCTCGAGCCGTCGCCGCGTCGCCCGCAACAGGTGGGCCGATAGGGGGCGGTGGGGACGCTCTTCCAGGCCCCGGATCTCGTCCACGATAAACTGGACCCTGGCCTCGGGGAGTCCCTCGCTCTCGCCAGACTCCCCGCTACTCTCGACCTCCTGGCCCGTATGCTCTGCCAGGAGTTGGTCAAGGGTTTGCCCATACGTCCAGAGGAAAGGCCGGGAGTTGGTCATGCCATGATCCGACAGGATATAGAGGTCATAGCGACGCTGCGGGTACAGCTGCCGAATGCGGTCGATCTGGCGGATCTGCTTGTCGATACCGCGGAGGGCGCGCAAGGCTTCGCGACTGTCGGCACCGAAGTGATGGGCAATCTCGTCGTAGCCGGTGTAGGCAGCATAGATGGCAGGCATCCCGCGATAGATGTCGAGCATCACACTAAAGGTCGTGACCTCCCGGAATATCACATTGTTCCAAATCTCCAACAATGGACCCCAGAAGGTGAATTTCGACTTGCGCGGGCCCGACCGGATCCAGGCCACAAATCGTTTGACCACATAGGCCAGCCATGCCCACAGCGACAGGCCAATCACCCGCGCCAGGCGCAATGGGCTCAGACCAAACAGGATCAAGAAGCCCAACCCGCGGACGTTCTCAAAGAGGCGGTGCCTGCCCAGAGCAGAGAGTGTGAACAAGGAGAGGCGTGCATCGCCATCGAACATATTTGTGTAGCTGGACCCACCTCTGAGCAGGCCAGCCCGACCGACTGCAACCTGCTCCTGGATGGCGCGCACCACCCGGGGCAGCTTGCACATGATCGACTGGCCGGTCTCCTTGACGTACCACCGGAACCCCGGAATATCCCAGTTGTTGCCGTAGAGGATGCCTGCCTGCGAGGCAGGTGTCGTGCTGGGCAGGCCGCAACGCCAGCGTGTGAGCCTAAGGTCGCGGGACACCACCAGGCGGGATAGGTAGGGCATGTGGCCCGCGCGCATGGCCTCGCGCAAGTATCGATGGGCCAGCCCGTCGATCTCGACGATGACAAAGGCTCGCCGTTCAGCATCTTCCTCAAGGGGAGAGCGACCAAGCTGGCGCGCCGCCGCCCCGTACTTGCGCCGGTAGTAGACGGCAGCCAGGGCGTTAAAGAGATCAATTACCCAGCCGTATAACCAGATCACGTTGCTCTCGCCTGCATCACATCGCACATAGCCCGCACATCACGCTACGAGAACGATCCCCGCCGTCGTCAGCAACGTGCCAGCAAGAGTCCATCGCGTTGGCCGTTCGCGCAGCCAGAGCATGGAGAAGGGGATGGCTACCAGCGGCGACGTCGCCGTCAGAACCGCTGTCCGGCCCGCGCCGGCCTGTTGGATAGCCATCACAAAGAACAGCGTGCCCACGCCGGTCCCCACCAAAGAGGCGATGCCGATGACAGCCCATGACTTGAGGTCCAGCTTGCGCAGCGCGCGCCATCTCCCCTGCCGGAGGGTGAGCCCCAGCAGCATTAGCAGCCCCATAGGCTGCCGGACGCTGTTGGCGACAACCGAATGCATGCCCGCCGTCGCCGGCTTGAGTGCGACCTGTCCTGCCCCCCACAACAGAGACACCACCAGGGCAAGCATGATGCCCCTCCGCCGGGCGCGCGGATCCGCCTGCCCCGCCGCTCCCACCGAACCGGCTGACCTGCTGACCAGTACGACCCCGACGATCACCAGCAATGCGCCTAGCAACAGCGTCCACGATAGCGGCTCGTCGAGAAAGACCGAGGCGAGCAGCACTGCCCACAGGGGATTGACGCTGGCAACGGGCATGGCCCAGGATACCCCTGCCAGGTCCAAGCTGCGGAAGTAGAGCGTATCGCCCACGACCAAGAGCCCCAGTACCGACACCACCAGCCAGGGCCAGGCTACCGCCGGGATCGCCGCGATCGCGTCGAGGCCGCCGTAGAAGGGCAGCAACGCCCAGAAGAACGCGGTCGAGATCACGCAACGGATCAGGTTCAGGGGCAGTACGTGGATCCGCCTTGCGCCGACCGTGAGCAGCACGCTGGCCATGGCCCACAGAAAGGCACTAAGCAGGGCAAGCAGCTCGCCGCTCAATCATCCTCCGTAAAGGGCCGGCGACCCTTGTCAGGTAGAATCGCACCACCTTGCCGGTTCACCGCTGCTTCAACCCGCCAGCAGATCCAGGAACGCCTGGATGCGATTCTTGACCGGTTCGTCGGCATAGAGGCGCGTGTCGCACATGTCTGCTTCGAGGATCAGGCCCGGCACGCCGGTGCGTCGCCCGATCTCCTCCAGTAGCTCATATTGCCCCAGGGAGTATGGCTTGCAGGAACGATTAGAGTGAAACACCATGCCGTCCACGCCAAAGCGCTCAACCAGGTCAGTCATCTGGTCCGCACGCGCCTGAAGGCTCTGATTGATGTACACAGTTGAATAGGTACGGGCCAGGCCCAGGATCGGGTCGTCGGTGTCGACAGAGACCGACCAGGCATTGGTGTAGGTGTCCACCACAAAGCAGGCTCCGGCGTCGGTAAAGAGGCTGAAAAGGCGGAAGAGCCGGTACCAGATGGCAATATTGTCCCACAGCAAGCGATAGCGCTCCTCCAGGATCGCCCCCTCACCCCGGGAGACTCTCTCCTCTACCTCGGCCTTGAGCTTGCGATAGAAAGTGACGGCATCCTTGCTGCCCCGCAGCACGACGATGGGCGCCATCGTCAGAAACAGGTCGGGCGCATTAAGGGGCGAGGGTCTGGCCTGGCACAACTCGCGAATCTCGCGCCATAGGGTGACTGCCTCGTTGGAGAGATGAAGAGCCCGCTCGAATTTCCGCTCGTTCAGCTTGCGGCCGGTGTGCTCGGTCACCCAGGCAATCAGGTCTTCCAACTGGGTAGCGACGTACTGAACAGTGTGATCAGGCAAGCCAGGTTCGTGTTGGTAGGGCGCGTCCAGCAGGAAGAATGGTACATTTAGCTGCTGGGCCAGGGCCTGGTACCACTTGATCACCGTGCCGCAGATGTTGTTGGAAGCCACCAGCAGATCGGGCTTGGGCAGGCCACCTTGCGGGGCGTTCTGCGGGTCCAACACCGAACCCACATGACAGCGAGCGTACGAGCAGAGGTCGGGGCTATAGCCATGCTCCTCGGCAACCATTGCCAGCGGCACAGCGGCCTTCTGAGCCCCCAGCAGTGCGCCATAGTTCTCTGGGTAGACCGTCGCCACCCCCATGCCGGCCAGGATCTCCACCGGAGCGCCACTGGTAACCCAGGCCAGGGGGCGCACCTTGC
>JBFFCR010000135.1:0-9419 GCA_041559855.1 Anaerolineae bacterium
CAGGAACGGTTTGGCCTCTACTACGCCGGTCTGTTCCTGGTGGATCAGGGACTTGTCGTGGATGGCAAGTCTGCTAGCTGGGCCGTCCTGCGGGTCGGCACCGGCGAGGCGGGTCAGCAGATGGTGCAACGCGGACACAGGTTGGAGGTCGGCGGCGAATCGATGATCGGACAATGCGTGGCGACAAAAGAGCCGCGCGTCGCGATGGACGTGGGCCGGGAGCCAGTGCGTTTCGCTAACCCGCTGCTGCCCGATACACGCACCGAGTTGGCGTTGCCGCTGGTGAGCCGCGGGCAGGCTCTTGGAGCGCTGACAATTCAGAGCCGGCAGCAGGCAGCGTTTTCAGCGGATGACATCAGCGTGCTGCAGACCATGGCCGATCAGTTGGCCATTGCCATCGACAATGCCAACCTCCTCCGTGAGGCGCGCGATCGTGCTGCACGGGAGCAACGCGTGCGCGCCATCACCGAGCAGATCCACCGCTGCGCAAGCGCAGAGGCCATCCTTCAATCGACGGTGGAGGAACTGGGCAAGATGCTGGGTTCCTCCAGATCGGTTATCCGTCTGGGCACGCAGGCGAGCCTGGGAAACGCCCTGGATGAGCAATCGCCTCGTGACGCGCGTGCTGCCTCCAGCGGCGGCTACTATCGTTACGGAGACGAGGGCGGTCCCACTGATGATGCCTGGCTGCCGATCATGACCAGGGCCGTGCTCGAAGGTGATACAGTCCTCGAGCACGAGCCCGGGGCGTCACTGGCCATCCCTATCAGGCTACAGGACAAGCTTGTTGGCGTGGTTGGCTTCACCCGCGAGGACGCTGACCCCTGGAGCGACGACGATGTCTCGGCAGCGGAGACCATCGTGGACGAGGCTGCCGAGGCCCTGGAGAAGCAGCGCCTGTTGGATGAAACCCGGCGCCGGGCCTGGCAATTGGCGATTTCCAGCGAGATTGGGCAAGCCATATCCTCGACCCTGGAAATGGAAGTGCTGCTGCGCCAGATCGTGGACACCATCAAGGCTCACTTTGGCTACTACTTTGTCGCCATCATGCTTATGGAAGGGGATCAGATCGTCTTCCAAGAGGGGAGCACTATCGGTGACGTGGAACGCCGGTTGATACCACGCTCGAAGGCCATGAAGCTCGATGCGCCCCAGGGAATGATTGTCGAAGCCGTGCGCTCAGGGCGACCGGTGCTGGCCAACGATGTTCTCACCGATCCCCGCTACATCCCAATACCAGAGATGCCCGACACCCGCTCCGAGCTGGATGTGCCCATCATCGTCGCGGGGAACGTCATCGGTGTGCTGGATGTGCAGGGCGATGCTCCCACTTCCTATACGCAGGAAGATGTGGACCTGCTCCAGGCGCTGGCGAATCAGGCTGGTGTGGCCATTGAGAATGCGCGGTTGTTCCGGGAGGCGCAGACCTACGCAGAGGAGCAGACCATCCTGCGCCAGATCAGCCAGGCAGTTGGCGAATCGCTGGGCTTGCAGGAGCTGCTAGAGACGGCGTTGGATGTTGTGCTCCCAGCTCTTGGATTCGAGTCCGGATTGGTAAGCCTGAGGCACGAGGAAAGCGGCGAGCTGTATCTGGCGGCCCAGCGCGGATTGCCCGAGCCGCTGGCCCGCAAGATGGAGAGAGACGGCCTGCAGGGGACACTGTGTGACCACGTCTTTCGGACAGGTGAGGCGATAGCCATCGCGGATGTGCGCGAGGGTGCCCCGGTGGATGTCGAGGGCGTGATCAGGGTGGGCCTGTTGACATACGCAGGCGCCCCATTGGTGCACCAGGATCAGCGGCTGGGTACATTCTGTTTCTTTAGCTCGAGCGTGCACGCGCTGGCTGAGCGAGATCTTCTTTTGCTGGAAGCGACTGGGCGTCAGATCGGTGTCGGTGTGGCCAATGCCCGGCTGTACGAGCGGACCGAGGCGGCCCTGGCTGAGGCGGAAGCCGCTCACCAAACCTACCTGCGCCGCGGGTGGCGGCAGCACCTGCGCCAGCGCGATCTGCTCCGTCGCAGCGGCTTTGTCTATCAAAGCTCCGGGGCGGAATCAGGCGAGGAGACGATCGCAGAGCCTGACCTGTGGAGGCCAGAGATGGGGCGCGCTGCCTCGGAGGGCAGTCCTGCTACCATGAAAGGCAGAGATGGAGATCGCGAGCGCACTGGGGTGGCTGTGCCGATAAGGCTGCGTGGTCAGACCCTGGGCGTCATGGGCGTCGAAGCAGACGCCACCGAACGGCAGTGGACGGCGGACGAGATTGCCCTACTCGCGGCAGTCAGCGATCAGCTGGGTCAGGCGTTGGAGAGCGCACGCCTTTTTGCTGATACCGAGCGCAGCGCCGAGCGAGAGCGTCTTATCGGCGAGATCACGGCCAAGATCCGTGCTTCCACCGACATGCGGGACATTCTGAGGACCACGGCCGAGGAACTGGGGCACGTGTTGGGTACGTCGCGGGCGCTCGTTCAGCTTGCGCCAACTCGCCCCGAACCTGGTACCCAAGGCCGGGGCGAGCCACAGGATGGTCCAGCCGCAGAAGACCGGGTTTCGACAGATGAGGACCCGGATCAGAGGGAAGGTTGATGTCTGAAACCAAAGCGGAATCGCAACCGGAAGGCCAGAAGCTACAAACAGACGCGGGGCGGGAGGTTCGCGGCCCACGGCGGAGGGGCCTGGCTACCCGGCTGGCATGGGCATTTGGCACTGTAGCCGTGATCCTGCTGTTGGCGCTGGGCCTGGTGCTGACCTTTGTCAGCTACAACGCGCAGCTCGAACAGATCATCGTTCGCCAGCAAAAGACAGCTGACGGCGCGGCCCTCCTGACCTCAGAATACCTGACTCGGGCGCGGGACACGCTCGCCATCCATGGCTTCACCGCCTCCGGCAGTGCGCTCTTGCTGCGCAACTTTGAAAGACAGCAAGAAGAGCTCAACTCTATCTTGTACGGCTACGGCGACATGTTCCAGACGGTCACTCTCCTGGACGAGGGGGCCAATGAGTTGGCCAAAGTATCCAGGTATGAGGAGTTCGGCGTTGGCGATCTGGGGGACCAGGTGGGTTCTCCGGCCTTTGCTGAGGCCCTGGGTGGGCAGGTGTACGCCGACAGCCAGACACGGCAGTTGCCCGGTGCGGAATTCCCGACCATCCTGATGGCAGTGCCCATCGCAGCCCGCGCAGGAACAGAACGCCCGGGCGTATTGATGGCCGACGTAAGTATCGAGGGTCTGCGGGATGCGGTGGCCCGGGTGGAGGTTGGGGAGACGGGGTACGCGTACATTTTGGATCGCGACACCGGCGTGCTCCTCGCACACTCTGAGCCCGGCGGCGTGACTTCACTCCAGGGGCAAGATCTGAAACAGGTTCCTATCGTGAGAGAGGTGATGGCGGACGTGCAAGAGCCCGATCACCAGTATAGGGGTCTCAAGGCTCTGCGGGTTATCGGCGCAGCCAGCCCGCTTCCCAACACCAATTGGACACTGGTCGTTGAGCTGCCGGAGAGGGAGGCCCTGGCCGATGTGAGAGGAATGCTGTACTTGCTGGTTGGACTGCTGGTCGTCGGGGCAACGGCAGCTGGTGGCTTGGGCCTCCTACTCCCCCGCCGGATCGTCAGGCCGCTTCTGACGGTGCAGGAGGGGGCCCAGCAGATCGGCGCAGGACACCTGGATCACGTCATCCAGGTTGACACCGGGGATGAGGTCCAGGACCTGGCCGAGGCATTCAACGACATGGCCACCAGTCTGGAGAGCTCCCGGGCAGAGCTTGAGCAATGGGGGCGCGACCTCGAGGTCCGGGTTGAGGAACGCACCCGTGAGTTGGCCGACGTCTCCGAGCAGATGCGCCGCCGGGCCAATCGTCTTGAGGCCAGCGCCGAGGTGGCGCATGCCATTGCCACGGTACGCGACCTGGATGTGCTGCTTCCTCAGGTGGCACAGCTCATCAGCGAAAGCTTTGGTTGGTATCACGTGGGCATTTTTCTGGTGGACGAAGCTCGCCGGTATGCAGTGCTCAAGGCAGCAAACAGCGAGGGCGGGCAGAGAATGCTGGCGCACGGTCACAGCCTCCGCGTCGGCGAGACAGGTATCGTTGGCTATGTCACAAACAGCGGCGAACCTCGCATTGCCCTGGATGTCGGTCAGGATGCGGTCTACTTTGACAACCCGGATCTCCCTGAAACGCGGTCCGAGATGGCATTGCCACTGGAGGTGGAGGGGGAGATCATCGGAGCGTTGGACGTGCAGAGCACGGCGGCGGCGGCGTATGACGACGAGGATGTGGCTCTGCTACGCGTTCTGGCCGGTCAGGTTGCCATCGCCATTCACAACTCCCGGCTCTTTGAGCAGACCCAGCTTGCCCTGGACGAAGTGCGGTCGCTCCACCGGCAGTACATCCAGCACGAATGGGCCAGGGTGGCCATAGAGCAAGAGGATCTGGTGTACGAGTACCGCCGCAGCGGGACGCCAGGCCATGGGGCTCCCTGGCCTGTAGAACTGAATGATGCCCTGGCTAGTGGCGAGCCAGTGGTTCGTCACCAACAGCCTCCTCCTGCGGCGGGACGCCCTCCCGGGGGAGGGGGATCGGTTGTTTCTGGCGGCAATGACGGCCAACACGAGGCAGCCCTGGCAGCTCCCATCAAGTACCGCGATGAGGTGATCGGCGTGCTGGACCTGCAAGAGACTGATGAGCCTCGCGAATGGACAGACGATGAGATCGCGCTCGTGCAGGCTGTCAGCGATCAGGTTGGACTGGCCCTGGAAAACGCGCGCCTGTTTGCCGCCACACAGCTGCGTGCCGAACAGATGGCAACGGTTAACCGTATCGGCATCTCGATCAACTCGGACCTTGACCTGAAAGGCGTGCTCAGGGCTCTGTATGAGCAGATCAACCGCATGCTCGACATTGATTCATTCTACGTTGCGCTGTATGACACGAGCACTGGCATGATCGAGTTCCCCCTCTTGGTCAGTAGTGAGGGGGTGGTGGAGATCGATCCGCGCCCGATAGCCGAGGTGCCTGGCCTGACCGGCTATGTCATCGAGTTGGGGGAGTCGGTGCATCTGGCTGACCTGCGAACGCCACCGGAGGATGCGCCCTTTGAAATCATCGCCATCGATGAGGATCCGACGAATGCCTATATCGGCGTACCCCTCAAGTCCCGCGATCAGGTGATCGGCGTGTTGTCGGTTCAGAGCAGTCGCCCCAATGCCTACAGCGAGGAGGACTTACGGCTTTTGGAGACGGTTGCAACTCAGGCTGCAACTGCCATCGAGAACGCCCGCGCCTATGAGCGTCTGGCCGAGACTGCGGAAGAGCTCCGCGAGATCGACCGGTTCAAGACCCAGTTCCTGGCAAACATGTCTCATGAGCTCAGAACGCCGCTCAACTCGATCATTGGCTTCTCGCGCGTGATGCTCAAGGGCATTGATGGTCCGTTGACTGAATTGCAGGCGGCTGACTTGATGTCCATCCATAGCAGTGGGCAGCACCTGTTGAGTCTCATCAACAGCATCCTCGACATGTCCAAGATCGAAGCCGGCAAAATGGAGTTGGCCATTGAGGAGCTTGCGCTTCCGCCGGTCCTGGATGCCGTGGTCGATACGACAAAAGCGCTGATCAAAGACCGTCCTGTGGAACTGCATATCATGGTGCCTGAACACCTGCCTACCGTCCTTGCCGACGCGCAACGTGTCCGTCAGGTGCTGTTGAACCTGATGTCCAATGCCGCCAAGTTCACAGATAGAGGGCGGATCACATTGGCGGCCGAGGTTGGACCCGAGTTCGTGACCCTGAGTGTGGCCGACACAGGCATAGGCATCGATCCGGACGCCCGGCGGCGTCTCTTTATTCCCTTCCAGCAGGTGGATGGTTCCACGACGCGGCGCGCGGGCGGCACAGGACTCGGTTTGGCGATCAGCCGCAGCTTTGTGGAGATGCAGGGCGGCGAAATCTGGGTGGAGAGCGAGCCGGGCCAGGGTACCACCTTCTCGTTTACCCTGCCCATCTTTCAGGTCCACCATACCGGGCCGGGGGATGCAGCGGCGCCTGTGCTTGAGGCCGGTCAGAAGTTGGTGCTCGCCATCGACGATGATACCGGCGTGATCACGCTTCTGAAACGATACCTGGAGAATGAGGGGTACCAGGTTGTGGGTGTGACCGACGCGCTGCGTGCTGAAGAGGAGGCGGAGCGCCTGGCACCGGAACTCGAGGCAATCCTGCTCGATGTTGTGATGCCTCACTCTGACGGGTGGCAGATATTGGGCGCCTTGAAAGGGAATCCAGACACCCAGGATATACCGGTGATCCTGTGCAGCATCGTCGATGGTCTGGAACGAGGACTTGAACTAGGGGCCGCGGCTTGTCTGCGCAAGCCGGTCACGCGCGAGGAGCTGCTAGCCGCGCTGCGAAAAGTGGTACGCGAGACAGCCTGACCCCGGACTGGACATCAACATGGAAAAGCGTGTATGGGCTGAATGCCCGGCCTGCCTGCATCGGGAGCCATTGGAGCGATCGCCGCTTGCCTGCTCCGCCTGTGGTGGGGAGTGGCTCGACGCAAAGTACAGCTACGCGTCGCTTGCACAGGAATGGCCCGAGCGGATCGCCACGCGCCCATTCTCCTTGTGGCGCTACTGGGACCTGCTTCCGCTGCATGATGAGAGCAACATCCTGACGATGGGTGAGGGCGGTACGCCCTTGTTGCACGCCACTAACCTGGGCATGATGCTCGGGAGGCCGCACATCTATATCAAGGACGAGCGGCAGGGGCCCACAGGGTCGTTCAAGGACCGTCAAGCTGCACTGGCCATTTCGGTCATGAAGGAGCAAGGTATCACAGAAGCGGTGGTCGCGTCCACAGGGAACGTCGCCATCTCCTACTCTGCCTACTCGGCCCTGGCAGGGATCAAGCTGTGGGCGTTTCTGACCAGCAGCGTTCCTGCCGACAAACTCCGCGAGGTGGCTCTCTACGGGTCGGAAGTGATCAAGGTCACCGGCACCTATGATCAGACAAAGAAGGTGGCTGCCGATTTCGCAGAGCGCAAGGGATTGTCCCTGGACCGCGGCCTCAAGAGCTTTGCAGCCAAGGAGAGCATGAAGACCGTGGCCTTTGAGATCGCGGAGCAGTTGGGCTGGAGGCTGGACGGGGATGGCTCTCGAAAGGGCACAGGGTCCATCTATCCTCCCCTCGACGGTAGCCGCATCCCGCTATTCCGGGCACCGGATTGGTACGTGCAAGCTGTGAGCGGCGGGCTGGGGCCCATCGGTGTGTGGAAGGGCTTCCTGGAGCTGAAAGAGATGGGGTTGATAGATCGGCTGCCCAAGCTCGCCTGCATACAGGCAGCGGGCTGTGCACCTATGGTCAACTCGCACGCCAAAGGGCTCGAGGTGGCCGAACCGGTCCGTAACCCGCAGACACTCATCACTACCGTCGCGACTGGCTATCCAGGCCAGGCGTACACCTTTCTGCGAAAGGTGATCCTGGAGCACGGTGGCGCCTTTGAAGCTGTCAGCGATGATGAGGCGTTCAGGGCCATGCACGTCATGGCCAAGATGGATGGCGTTTCGATGGAACCGGCTTCCGGGCTGGCATTTGCGGGCCTGTTCAGGATGGTCAGCGCAGGCATGATCAGGCCGCAGGACGTGGTGGTGGTGAATTGCTCGGGGCATACCTTCCCGGTGGAAAAGCATCTCCTTGGCGACGCCTGGGCTCGAAGCCTGGACGCACGCCAGGACGAGCGCGCTAGCTTCACGGAGGAAGGGCTGCTGACCTCGCTGGATCGTTTGGACACGCGCGTCCAGAGCATAGCGATAATCGAGGATGATGCGGATGCTCGGAGGCTTCTCCGCCGTGTGCTGCAGGCTCGCGGAGACTATCAGGTCTTTGAGGCAGACGGGGGGAATCAGGGCATCGAGCTGGTGCGCCAGGTCAAGCCTGACCTGGTGTTATTGGATCTGATGATGCCGGACGTCGATGGCTTTGAGGTCCTGGAGACCATCAGGTCTGACAAAGCGCTCGCCGATACCCGGATCATTGTGATCACGGCCAAATCGCTGACTGCGAGCGAGCGGCGCCGGTTGAGTGGGCAGATCGAGCTGCTCCTGCAAAAGGGTTCGTTCCTGGACGACGACCTGCTGGAGGACATTCTAGAGACCCTCAAGTAAGGGGCGTTCCACAGTTTCGCCTCACTGCCGAGGCGGCCGGTGCCCGAGTCGACCGGATGGTGCGCCATTGGTTAACACCTGCGCGCGGGTCATTTGCCTTTTCCAGCCCGCAGTGGTATAATGCGTCTTACTGGGGCGAGTAGCTCAGTTGGCCAGAGCGCGTGTCTCACATACACGAGGTCGGGGGTTCAAGTCCCTTCTCGCCCACCTGATGGACCATCTGCCGTGGCCCCACTGCATGCGCTGTCGTGCGGTGCGTGTCCACGGTTTGCTTTTTGGGAATAAAGGCTAGTTCCGGGGCAGTGATCTAGCTGATGGGCTGTGGCGTACAGGTCGAACAGGGCGCAGCTCTGCTTGGCTCATGTCTTTCAGCGGGTCCGTGCGCGTCGCGCGTGTTAGCTCACTGCCTCGTAATAGGACACAGACTAGTATGCTGGCACTGGAAGGACAGTCGTAGTGACTGAACGGCAGAGGCAACTATCCGGCGAGCGCACCATCTTTCTGCTGAGATGGGGGCTGCTTACCTTTGTGGTGCTGGCAGGTCTGTTCGACTCTGCACATCGCCTCAAGTCATCGGAGTTGGGCCTGTTTCTGGCAGCCGTCGCCGTCTACAATCTGGCGATCGGGCTGATGATCTATCTGCGCCTCTACTTCAGGGGACTGCCCGTTCTGACGCTATGCGCGGATACCGCAGCGGTTCTCGCCCTGCTCCACCTGCCCAGCGGAGGCGCTGGTTTTTACTTTGTTTTCGCTGTATTTCCCATTCTGATTGCCGCATTGCGGTTCGACTGGCAGGCGGGTGCGTTGGTTGCTGGCATCTTTATCCTGGATGCCGTGCTGCCGGTAGCTGTTGCCTGGGAGTCTGCCTCACATACTGAGCTCCTCTCCGAACTCGGCTGGTTCATCGTTCTGTACATGCTTACGGCCATCGGGGCGGGCGTGATCGGGGAGTGGGTGCCACGCTCGCCGATAACTGCCCGTTTCAGGGGCGACTCGACCTCGGCGGTACCCGATCGCCTGGTGATGATCTACGATCTTGCCTCATCCCTGAGTGCCACCTTGAACTATGAGCGAGTGCTGGAGGCTATTCTCGACATAAGCCGCCTCGGTTTCGGCGAACTGGGACACCGCGCTGCGGAATCAATAGGCCTCGTCCTGCTGTACGACTCGGAAGGTAACCTCTGGCCCGCATCCCATCGAAATCTGGTGACGCGTGCAGACGAAAGGCGTCGTATCAGGGGGAGCAAGGGGATCGTGGCTGAGGC
>JBFFCR010000136.1:0-9380 GCA_041559855.1 Anaerolineae bacterium
ACCCAACCAGAATCAGTACATGCCGTACTCTCTGGTGGCGTCCACCCATACCTTGACCCGCTCAGGATCCGCCTCGGCCATTGATGTGTTCGGCCCCATGATGAAACCGCCGTCCTTGCCGACAACTTCGATGAGCTTCTTGGTGTGTGCTCGAATCTCCTCTAGAGTCCCGCTATGAAGCAGCGAGACTGGAAAGCCGGCCATGATACAGATCGTATCTCCCAGGACCTCCTTCACCTTGAAGAGATCGCTGCGGTCGAACCTGCCAATGGTCTTTCCCTTCGGCAGCTCGCGCAGATATCGCAGGCGCTGATCATAGCTACCCTCATAGAACAAGTTGGGAGTGACCCCACCTTCGATCATGCCCAGTAGCATGGCTTTCAGCGTAGGCCAGTAGAAGGTCTCGAACTGTTCAAGGGACATGAAGCCATCGGAGCCACGATGCAGTGGGATGCTGCAATAAGGGATGCCGGTCCGGTGGGCGGCCGTGACGGCATAATCCACCAGTATCGGTACCACCTTCTCTTCTGCGGCCAGCAATTTGTCCGGGCAGCGATACATATCAAGCATGATCCCGCGCATCCCCCTCAGTGTATCGGACAGAAAGTCGAAAGGCGCCGTGACCAGGGAACTAGTACCCAGCGACATGGGGAACCCCAGAGATTCCATCCTTTGGGCCGAGGTCTTTGCGATCGCGCGCAGCTGTACGATTTGCTGGCTCGTCTTGCTGAGGGCCTGAAGGGCGTCTGAGACGAGGGGCTCGGCGAGCGTGCCAAGATTGCTCAGCGCTGGGTAGCCCAGCAGCATGATCGGCATGCGCGGCAACATGGACAGACCCTCGAGCGCACTGTACGCGCGTGGTAGAAAGGTTCGCATCGTAAAGTCGGTGGGGTCATCCAGGAAGGCATCGTACTCCTCGGCCTTCATGTACTCCCCTTCGATGAACTGGAACGTCCCGTTGGGATCCAAACCGTAGCCGGGCCATTTGGTCTGTCGGTCGCCCAGCATCGTACTTGCGTGTGGCAAGAACCCAAGGCCGCCAATCAAATCCGGCTCGAAATACAGTGCGTACTTTTCCAAGAGTGCCTGCGCCTGATCGAGGTCGCGCTCTAGTTCCTGGTTGGTGATCCCGCCCAGACGGGCCAACATGTATCCAAGGTTCAGGCGGATGGGCACGCGATCCGGCACCCTCAGTTCATAGGCATCTTTGATGCGCTTGGCGCGTTCACCCAGCAACTCCCCAGGCGTCTTGGCCATTTACCACTTCCTATCTTTGGGTTTGTCGGCCGTCCTCACCGTGACCTGTTCTTCTTGAGACAGGCATAGAAAAGGACTGTCGCTACGCCGATGATACCAGCCAGGATGAACCATGCGGGCTGATAGTCCTCCCATTGATCAAACACCCACCCAGCCAACGGTGCGCCAGTTATCACGCCCACCATCATCACACTACCGGCGAAGCCTACGATCGTCCCCAACCTCTCCCTGCCAAAGTACTCCCGCAACAGCCCGCTCAACATGGGGACAGCCCCTCCCCAGCCGATACCAAAGACGATGAGGAATACCGCGATCACCCAAGTTCGCCCGGCAGATGTGTAACCCAGAATCAGAACGCCCAGAGAGGTGAGCGCAAGGGCCAGGGTGGTGACTCCCTTCTTGTCAACTCGATCGCCAAACCAGCCAAAGCCGACGCGGCCAATAACCGTGAGCAAAGGCAGAGCGCTAGCTATCAAGCTTGCTGTTGATCTAGCGATACCAATACTGCTGAGGTAAGGCATGATGTGCGTATTCACGGCGCTTACCGGCAGGACCTGACACAGAAAAGCTAGGGCGATAATCCAAAAGGTCCAACTGGTCAGTGCCTCTTTGGCTCCGACCTGCACCTCATCGCTTGCCTCTGGTCCAGAATCGTCATCACCAGAAATGGATCTAGGGGCCTCTCCATCAGGTAAATAGCCGTGCTTTTCGGGCTTGTGCCGAAGCAAAAGAGACAGTGGCAGGGGGATGGCCCACATCCCCACCCCCATAATGATCATGGCCTGCCGCCATCCCAAGGTATCAACAAGGCCAGTTATTAGGGGGATTAGGAGCCCGCCAAACGAAACACCGCTCGCCGCGATCCCCATGGCCAGACCCACTTTCTTGCGGAACCAGTTCGCCACCACCGCCATCAGCAATGTGGTCGTGGCGGTGCTGACCCCTGCAGAGATGAGGATAAAGCAAGCGTAAAACATGGCCAGAGAGTTGATCTGGCTCAGGAGTATCAGACCAAGGCCGCTCAGAGCGACTCCGCCGGCAACCAGCCTTCGTGGCCCCCAGCGATCCATGAGCATGCCGGCCACTGGCACAAGAAGACCTACCTCGAGACCGCGCAGGGAGGCCGCAAGGGAGACCTGCGTGTAGCTCCAGCCGAACTCATTGGTGATAGGCTCAAAGGCAGCAGTGAATCCCAGGTATACGGATCCGCTGACATAGAGCGAAATCAGGCAACTGGCGCCAACTATATACCATCCGTAGAACACGTTGCGGTTTCTCCGACTTCAGTGCTGCTAAAGCGCCACGGGCAATCCAATAGGTCGTCCCGGCGTCAGGACATCACCTCTTACTCCCCTGTCTACTTGCTGCCACCTTCCAGGTGTAGGAGCGGAAGACGATCGCTAATCTGCACAAATCAGTACCTCGTCTCCTTTCCACTCATACCGGGTGTCTAGGCCTGCTTCCTCAGATATCCTTGCCATGTAATCGAAGACCTCTTGTCCCCTTTCGCCATTCTCAAGCACTACCGGTTGCCCCTGCTTGTTGACCAGGCATGGGATATAACTCATCTGGGAAATCCTTCTATCCTCTATTGTGCACTTGGCAATCATGGTGTACTTGGCCTCGGGATGGAAAGGGTAGGTAGGGTATTCGGGGTCAGGCTCGAAACCGAACAACTCTCTCCTCCTCCTTGCCCAAGCTCGGGGGTTTGGACCCATATTGAATGCTATGCTCGGCAGGAAGGTGACGAAATTGCACAAGCCATGAAAGATTGCCTTTCGCTTGTACAGCTCAATCCCTTTGAGTATGTGGGCATGATGTCCCGCGATGAGGTCAGCCCCAGCGTCAATAGCAGCATAAGATACTTGGTGCTCATATTCTGCCAGCTTCACCGGTGTATGCCCCAGGCCTTTGTGCAAAGAGACCACCAGGATGTCGCAGAGAGGGCGGAGCTTGCGTATGTCGTCGATCATCGCACCCAGAGTCTTGGACTCGGCCCAGGTGTAGATGTCTGGAGGACCTCCCGGGGTTGCGTGATCCAATTCATAGTGAGTAATGACGTGCACGTAAGCACATCCTGGTTTCTCGGACGTAGCCCACGTCTCTTTGGGTCCAACGCAATTGTAACTCAGAAAACCAAACCGCGTGCCTTCACGCTCAAGGATCACGGGGCGTCTCGCTTCGGTGATATCCATGCCAGCCCCAGTATAGGCAATCTGATGTTCTCGAAGCCAGGCCGTCGTGTCCTCTATCCCAGGCACGCCCGCATCCGAGATATGGTTGCCAGCCAGAGTGACCACATCAAAGCCAGCAGAGATCAAGGGTGTCAGACTGCTTGGGACGCGACCCAGCTCGACGGCATGAGAGTCTCGGGTGGTATAGGGAACCTCCAGTTGCCCAAGTACCACGTCGCCTGTCTTTAGTGTTGATGCCACATGCGTAAAGAATGGCTCGGCATCTGCACCCAGAATCACATCCCCTACAGCCAGCATATTCAGTGTCTTGGAGCTCACGTGCCCATCTCCTTCTTGCCTGTGCTTTCGGCAAAGGGCCAAGCTGCATGGCGGTAGATCTTGGCCGTCACCGGACTGACTTGCCAGGTATGACAGGCAAGTCTATGTAGGAGGCATAAGCCGGCTGATGGTACACCGTCTGCGTCGCTGGAATACCCTGAGCATCCTCCCCGATTGGATTGCCCGTGTTCATGTTGCGATCGAACATCGGGAAGTTGCTGCTAGAGATGTCTATGCGGATACGATGCCCTTTGCGGAACAGCTGACTGGTGTTCCCCATCGTGATGACATACTCGTACACTTCACCCGGATTGATCAGATCCGGATAGGCAGCGGATTTTAGGGCGCGAGCGCGCTTGATGCCCTCGGTCAGGTTGTATGACCGGCCGTCAGGATAGACATCAACGAGCTTGGCAGTAAAGTCGGTATCCTTGGCTGATGTGGCGGCAAAGAGATGCATTTCCAGCGGCCCGGTTACCTCAACGGGCTCCTCGAGCTCGGGTGTGGTGTAGCACAGGACGTCGCTGCGTTTCTCCACGTGAGACTGTTCTACAGGGCCCTCCACCAATCCGACGCCCACGATACGCCCTCCCATGGATGGAACCGGATGAAGGGGATCATAGACGAATGTATCGACAGGTTCTGAACCCGGCTCATCACGGCTCAATAGGCCGTCCCCAGCGGCGGTATTGGCACAGCCCCTACTGTGCAGGTAAAACCTCTGCCAGCGAGTTTCAGGCAGTGGCCAGGCGTCGGCAGTTTGCCATCGGTTCCTGCCCATCAGGAAATATCTAACGGCCGGTATCTCGATATCCTTGTCCCCCAAGTATCGGTCAAAGAAGGCGATGCTCAGCCTGCTGAGCCGTAGATGCCGGGCACGGGCCGACACACCAAAGTTAAGGTCACCCAGACTGTCATGCAACCGGCCGTGCGGCCAGGGGCCCACGAGGATGTGTTGGCCTTCCCTGGCACGCTTCGACCCACCCAGTTCCCGCATCTTGTTGAAACTGTCAAACGCGGTTGCCTCGAGGATATCGTACCAGCCACACGCTTGAAAGCACGGCACCGTGACCTTTGTGTATCGTTGGTCTCCCTCTTGTGCAGCGTCTGGCACGGGGGGATGCAACCGGGCATTCCACATCGCGCGAATGCGCTCGAATCGGGTAAAGGGGATGTCTTTCAGTGGCAGGAAATTGTAGCATTCTTCTGGATTGTCAATTGCCCAGTTGATAACGCGGCGCATGTCGGTGACATCTTGCCCCTCTCGCTCTAGCTTGTCTGCAAGGTCGATAGAGGTCACCGGTATCGCATGTACCGCTGTGGAGAGCGATATGGTGCCGCTTTCAGGTGGCGGCTGCATCCCTCTGTTCACGGTTCCCATCCCCCCCATCCAGGGAGCTATGGCTTTGAGATGGGGGGGATTTTCCATCGCTGTTATCCACTGCAGGCCAGCCAGGTAGGACCCCCCCGCTGTGCCAACATTGCCGTCGCACCAACTCTGGCTGGCTATCCATTCCACAGAATCATAGCCATCCGGACCTTCGACGGCCAGCATTTCCTCCCGTTTCCACTCACCCTCAGAAGCATACCTACCTCTCACATCCTGAATGACGACAGCGTATCCGGCAAATGCGGCTTCCACCACGCTCAGAAAATTGCTATTCCCTGACACTGTCTTGTCATAGATTGTACGGAACAGGATGGCGGGGTGTTTTTGCGGGTCCTCTGGCCGTAGTACGTCGGCTCGTAGAAGTACACCGTCCCGCATCTCCATCGGCACATCCCTGTCGATTCGGATGGAGCTGTACATCTTGACCTCTTGCTGTGGGGACGACAGGTGGGAATGGGGGTTAGCCAGTTCCCTGGCTAACCCCCATGACTCACGCTACGTATCTAGCCAGGCATCTTCTGGCGTCCACTGAGTGAGCTCAACCTCCATCAGACCATCACCGCGAGCATACGGCTGCTTGGCGGCAAGCCCCGAGGCAACCCACATGGGGGAGAAGATGCAGTATTCTTCGAACACGACTTTCTGCAATTCCCAGATCTTGGCTTGCTTGCTTTCTTCATCGGGTGCTGCTTTTGCCTCCACGAGCAGCTGTTCAATCTTTTCCGGGTGGATGATGCTCTTCTGCATGATCGTGCCGTTGGCACTGAGGTTCCTGGGCATCATCATTGCCAGGTCCGAGTTTGCCCTATAGGAAGCATAGCACAATCCTTCGAAGGTTGATTCAGAGGTAAGCTGGCGGTATCGGGCACGATCCGTAGCATCTATCTCGGCGTTGATACCCGCTTCGGCAAGCATGCCCTGGATAGCGGTGGTGACCGCCACATCGCCGGGCGCATTCGAACATAGTATTGTGGTCTCAATGCCGTCGGGATAGCCCGCCTGAGTCACCAGTTCTCTGGCCTTCGCCGGGTCATACGGGTACCCCTTGAAGTCGGGGTTGGCCCAATGACCGTTGGGGACGCCCCACTGCTGGGTAGCCGTGGCAAACCCGTGCATTTGAGTGTCGATGATTGCCTGGCTGTCAAGGGCATAGCTGATGGCCTGCCTTGCTTCCAGCTTGGCGAAGGGGGAGTCCGGATTGGAGCTATTGGGCATTATGCCATTCATCACCAGGCCCAGCCCCGTCGTTAGCTCGGTGATGTCGTATCCGGCTGCTTGTATCTCTTTCGCTGCAAGAGCAGCTACCGACCACAGGACATCCAGTTCCTTCGCCAGGAAGGAAGCCTGGGCTACCGTAGGATCTGCGACGGAACGCCACTCTATGCCATCCAGATACGGCTTGCCCTCCTGCCAGTAGCCATCAAACCTCTCGAATATGATGGCAACAGTCTTTTCCCAGCTCACAAACTTGAAGGGGCCGGTGCCTACCGGATTGCTTATGCACCACTCGTCTCGTTCCTCATCCGTAGCGCCAGCAGCTTCCCACGCAGCAGGAGAGATCTGGGGACCGGCGAAATAGGCCACGCCAATCATTCCGGTATTGTCCCATGTCTCAAGGTTGACCCGAACGGTGTAGTCATCGACAATGTCGACCGAGGTAACCCCCGCAAGCTCTGCCCGCCCGGCGCTGACGAATTTGTCTATGTTCCACTTGCATGCCTCAGCGTTGAAACTTGTGCCATCGTGGAACTGGATACCCTGCTTAAGGGTCACCGTGATGGTCTTGGCATCAGCATCGGTCGTCCAGCCTTCCGCCAGCCATGGTAGAAGCCGACCTTGCGTATCGTAGCGCCCCAAGCTCTCAATACAGGGCTTGGACGTAACGAAATCAAAAGTCCTGAGCATACGCGGTGGATAACCCAGAACATCGGCATCACCGGCCATACCTATTCTCAGGACACCGCCCGACTTGGGCCCTGCTGCCTGGGTCGGTACTGGCGAAGCACCAGGCACTGCGGCAGGCCCTGTGGTCGGTGTAGGCGATGCGCCGCAGGCCGCTGCAGCCAGTCCGACGCCGGTCAGGGCTGCGCCGCGAAGGAATTCACGACGGGATATACCTTTCACATCCATTTCTCCCTCCTTTTTGTTCTTGCGTTCCGGAAAGCGGGTCAAACCTGCATGACTCATTCTTCACCCTCCTTTCCCTAGCATCCGCGGGAACGGCTCTTCTCCTTCATGGACTTGTTTTCTCGAATGGCTCTCTCCTTTCTCAGATTGTGCCGCCAAGCCTGAGTGCTTTCCCTTTGTCAGTTGACCCACTTGATATTGCGGGCTTTCTGCGTTCGGGAAAGACGAACCAGTATGATTTAGAAGTCAATCCGCGGCGCATCGAATCTGCTAGATGGCCCTGGCCTGGCGCAAGCGTTCGAGCTCATCGGCGGAAATGCCCAGCATACCCATGTACACCTCTCCGTTGTGTTGACCGAGGAGCGGTGCTGGGAGAATCGGTACTGAGGAGGCTGACAGCTTTATCGGGAAGCCGGGCATAAGGACCGGCCCGCGCACGGGGTGCTCCATCGTGACGAACGTGCCACGTTCTTGCAAGTAGGGATCGGCGGCCAGTTCGGCGGTGTCGAGGACAGCTCCCGCGGGCACGTCGGCGCGCCCCAGTTCCTCCATGGCTTCGTACTTGGTCCTCTGGCGGGTCCAGGCACTGATCATCGCGTCAATCTCATCTCGGTAGTCGTAGCGCGACTCTGGCGTCGCAAAGCGCGGGTCGCCATTCACATCCGTGCGGCCGATGACTTCCAACAGCCTATCCCACTGCGGGCTCCCAGGCCAGCGTGATGTGTAGATGTATACGTAATCGTTTGGACCGCCAGGCCGGCACGGGTAGACGCCGCACGGCGCGACCGGCGCCATGGGCATCTTGTTTCCAACTCGCTCAGCTGGCTTGCCGTCGATAAGTTGCCGCCCAAACGCTGGGCGACAGAAGTTGACGATCACGTCCTGCATCGCTACCTCGACCCGTTGGCCCACCCCGGTAATTGCGCGCTGGTAGAGGGCGGCAAGGATGCCGATGGCGCAATGGAACCCGCTGCCACTGTCCGAGAGGTTTGGTCCCGGCCGCATCGGCGGTCCATCGGGCTCGCCCGTGATGCTCACCGCCCCGCCAGTCGCCTGGCCGACTGGATCAAAGGCAGGAAAGTCCGCATAGGGCCCGTCCATGCCGAATCCCTTTATCTGGGCGTAGATGATCCGCGGGTTGATGCCGCGCACGGTCTCGTAGTCGAATCCGAGGCGTTCTATCGTCCCTGGTCGAAAGTTCTCGACGAACACGTCGACTTGCTTGATGAGCCGCCGCAGGAGCGCCTTCCCTTCCGGGTGCTTGAGGTTGACCGTGATGGACTTTTTGTTCGCGTTGAGGAGGATAAAGTGGTACGAGTCCGCGCCTGGCTCATCAACAGAGGAGGTACGGCCCTGCTCACCCATCCCAGGCCGCTCGAGCTTGATGACGCTGGCGCCGAGCCAGGCGAGCGTCTCCGTGCACACCGTGCCCGACTCGAACTGCGTGAGATCGAGCACCACCACCCCATCAAGCGCTGCTGCGGGCATCACGGCTTCATTTGGCATACTTGAATCTCCTCTCCCAGAATAGGGGCATCGGACACCGCCATGGGCGTCACGGCTTCACTCCAAGCCTCGTTTCGAGGAATGCTTCGATCTCCTCAGTCATGCGCGCGTCATCCCAGGTGCGTGCATCCACGGTATCCGCGCGTAGCTCCAACACCGGGATGCCCGCGTCCTCGAATGTCTTCTTGATAAAGTACGTGCCTTGGACCGCTTGAGTGCAGCTCGCCGAGACGAGATGCACCATACCGCGGATCTGATTGCTCTTTGCCTCCTTGAGGTACCAGTCGCTGTTCCAGGGGGGCATGTGCAACAGGTCCTCCATGCTCACGAATCGGCTCGCGAGGGCGCGGAGCGGATCGCCCCCATACCGGGCGTAGGCATCCGCGGCGAGCCCGAGATAGATTGACCAGACAAAGACCGCGCCGTAGCGCTCCTCAAAGTGCTGGTAGAAGCCGAGATTGTACCAGAGACCGGTGCCGAGCCACATCAGCCGGACCTGCTCGTTCTCGCATGCCGCCACGCCACGGTCGACGAGGTCTTTGACCTCCTCGTAGAACGCGCGAGCGGCGCACACCCCCCACTCTGTG
>JBFFCR010000137.1:0-9323 GCA_041559855.1 Anaerolineae bacterium
TCTTCGGAGAGTCTCTGGATGACTCTCTCGGTGCCGCCCACAGCGGGCGCGTAGCCCTGAACAACATGCAGGATACGCATCAAGGCAGACCCTGCCAGGCTGCGGTGCCAGGAAGAGGTGGGGGCAGAGCGGAGTGTAGATCGCCGGGATTCGTACTCATGCGCTGCTCCGAGTTTATCGGTCCGCACTCACCAAAGGCAACAGAACTCGGTGAACCTCCTCGACAACCAAGATGTCCATCGGCAAGTTATAGGCTTCGCGTCCAGTGTCTGCCGTCACGATAATCGTGTACGGGCCGAACTCGACGCTCTCGCTGACCTCCAGGGTGATGTGTGTACTGTCCCAAGGCGCCTGCAAGATTGAATCGCTGACAGTTGCCGTAACGCCCTGGGGCAAGTTGGTGATGGCGATGGTTGCGTCCTCAGTCAGACCGATGAGCGTCAACGGGACGGCCGTATCGAACGTGGAGGCTGCAAGTATACCGTCGGGCACCTGAATGGCAGGACCGTCCCCGCAATAGGTGGCTGGTGGCGTGATCAGGTCCAGGGAAGGCACATGATCCACAAACCTCTCAGGCGCCACAGCGGTGCTGTACGCCTGACTCCAGACTCCGCTGTCTTGGGGTAGAGGATACGCATAGCCCGGATGCCACGGATCTGGATCTTGGGAGGAGCCACCCGCGACACGGAAGTCCGCCCCATCCGGGTTAGAATAATCATAGTCGTTGAACCACAGCATCCCTTTGACAAAGGGGTATTCCTGTATCTGCTGGTAGGCATCCAAGATCCAGCCTGCCTTGGTGCCATCACCGGTTCTGGTGCCGTCGATCGAGCCCAGCTCTATGATAATCGGCTTTGCGTAGCGACAGCTCACACCTGTGATTGCATGATCCCATGTGTCAGAGTCGAGGAGGTCTGAGAGGCTCCACCACGGGACATCATACCACTCCCCCCAGTTGAATACGGTCAGTGAGACCCAGTCGACATAGCTGTCACCCGGGTAGTAGTGGTACATGCTGTTCCATTCCTCGCGAGGGTTGCTGGCGTAATTGGGACCCCAAATCCACTGGACGTTTGTGACGCCCTCCGAGGCAAAGATGTTGAAGATCCTGCGGTAGGCCTCGATGTACAGCTGTGGGTCGCCGTTGTAATGCCCTACCCACCATGGTTTGCCGTTGAGATTCATCTCCTGTGCAAACCGCATCATGATGTCGAACGGCATGACCTTGAGTTCCCGGGCCACGCCCCGTATGTAGGCATCACACCGTCCATCGACGATGTCGTATAGTGATGTGTTTACGGACCAATCCCCCGGCTGGTCCGCAGGGTGAATCTTGCAGTCTCTACCCCTCGGCTCCCAACTGAGCATCAGGGCCGGCCGTCGATCTGCTGGCACCTGGTCGGCTATCTGGCTCGGAAGCCATCGGAACTGATAGGGAGCGAAATACCACCCAACGAAGTAGTTGAGGATGCCGATATCCTTGCCGACCAAGTTGTCAAAGGCCAGGATTTCCTCTCCGTAGTTGTTTACGGGCGGCAAGTAGACGCCATGGACAACCGCCGCGGGCTGATAGTCCAGCGGTGTGGTCACATCAGGCGAGCTGGCTATGGGGGGGGGCAATGCGTCCAGGAACTCGGATCGATCCGCACCGAGCACCGGGCTCTGAAAGACAATCACCACGCCAAGCATGCACGCGATGACCAAAAGTCCTCTGCGCAAACTACACCTCTTTCCATACAGAGTTTGCCCGGAGAACGCTCAACGCGACGACGTGAAGAGGCGCGCGTAAGCAATGGCGGAGTAGGCAGCGTTACATCCGAGCACAAAGTGAACGCGCCCGCCCTGTTTGCTCAAGCATAGGCCCTTCAGCGAGCGGGTACGGACGCTTCGAGCGGCATTATAGCATACTAGCGCCGATCGTGCCAATAGGAAAAAGGTCCTGATTGGGCATCGACCCCAGTCAAAGTCCAGCTAGCACCGGGCCACAGCCCGCCGAGCGGATCTAACTACTGGTGCACCTTGTGGGATGATGCCCGCGCGGGGGTTGGAGTTCGACGTCTTCCACGCTCACAATCTCAGCCAGCGGAGGAACAATTGCGCTTCGTTCACCAGTCCCCTCACACCCTCTATCTGGAGTATCAGGCGAGCGCGCAATAGCCGCCGCGCCCAGTCTTGAGTCATTCGTTCGGAGACCGGGGGCTGGGACGAATCTACGTCCTGGTTCAACAGATCCTGGTGTCGCTTAAAGAGCACCATGGCAGCAGCCACATACTCTGCGTTGCGATCAATCTCTTCCAGGAGTCGTTTGCGAGCCTGTTCGTAGACTAGGAGGTCGAGTGCATTCAGTTCGCGGATGGTGGCAAGCTGATCGTCACTGAAGGTGAGCAAGGCTGCATCATCTCGCACGTTGAGCCTGCGATACACCGGCCACAACTGCCAGCCGAGCTTGCGCCTGAGTAGCACCAGGCTCTTGTCAAATTCCTCCACCAGACCAAAGCCTGCCAGATCCTCAGAAAGAACACGCCAGGCTGCTCTGGCAAGGGTTTGCTCATCTTCCTGCGGCAGGTCGTAGCTCTCCTGTCCGAGCAACATGCGCGTCTGAAAGTTGGCGAGCTGCACATCGCCACTCGCGAGAAACTCGTCCAGATCGAATCGCTCAGGCGGAAACCGGTCCAGTTGGTCCGGGCTCTTGCCTTCACTCACATGCTGGCAGAAGGACTTGACCCGTTTGATCGGGTCTCTGAGAAAGGTGACTGTTGGCAACGTATCGACCAGCGGTATGCCTGTAATCCTGGGTGAATGTCCGGCAACCAGCCGCAATTGATCGTGATGGGATGGCACCAGGGTGCGGAACCTCCTCCGATCTGCCTGGATGTTTCCCGAAAAGTCAAAGCGAGGGCCGCCGTATATTCGGGCCAGGGAATCTGTAAAAGATGTGCCTGCGGTCTTGGGTATGTGCAAGAACCTGATTTGCTTCATGTACTCACCTTTTGGGGTTGTGCCGACTAGGTGCCGCCCCTGGCGCTCCGCCACTCGATGAATTGTTTCACTTCAGCCCATAGCGCCCCAACACCGTCCTGGCGCAGAACGGTAAAGGCCCGCCTGATCCTTTCCGGCCAGCTCCGTTCAGGAGGAGCGCCCAGCAGGGCACTGCCATCTGCCATCCACAGATCGGCGACGTTGCGTGCGCGTGGCGGCATCTCGAGGATCCTTCCGTAAAAGCCCTCATGCGTTTCTGCCACCCTCCGCCAGCTATAGCGCAAGGCTCGTTCCCTGATCGCCTCCACTTGTCTCTCTGCTTCTTCGGGATCCGAGAGTAGCGACCACGCACGATCCGCGCCCTCCTCGGGTGCAAGAGTTTCCAGATAGATGACGTCGTCTCCCAGGACTTCCTGCAGTGAGGTCGATCGCGTGGTCAAAGCCGGTATGCCCACGGCGGCGGCTTCAAAGGGCACTAGGCCAAAGCCCTCGTACGTCGATGGGTACAGGACCAGTGCAGCGTTCTCCATGAGCCATTCTTTCTCTTGCTCGCTGACCGCGCCTAGGTCATGCACGCGGTTACAGATCTCCGGGTGCGCGACCAATAGCTGAGCTTCTTCCGGGCCGGAACCACCGTGGGAGACCTGTGGGCCTGCCAGAACAAGGCTGCCTTGCCATCCATGTTTTCTGGATAGTTCGTGTAGTAGCTTGATGGCATAGGGCCGGTTCTTGTGGCGGAAGTTGGTGCCCAGCATGAGCATGTAGGGCGAGTCCTTGAACGCGTCACTGTCTGCTGGCGGCATGGGCCGGGCGGAGCCCTGGTGATCAACCCCAACATAGGTGACGCACGAGCGTTCGGCCGGAATCTGCAAGCCTTGATGGGCCGCGTCCGCAGCGACGTCCTGGCTGTTGAAGATGATGCCATCTGCAAGCGCAAAGGTCAAGTGTGTCAGACTGCGATAGTGCGTCCATGCCTCGACGCTTTGGGCATAGTCCGGCTTGGCGAAAGAAATGGAATCAAGATGCGACACGACCAGCCTGCGACTTGCCTTGAGCAGGAGAGCGAGGTCCTCTGCAGAGCTGAGCTGCGACGGGCGGTGGATCAGGTCAAATCGGTTTTCCCCCAGGCTCCGCAGGGCTGATTTGCGCACCACCTCATCGACCAGCTGATCCACGCCGAGCAGGGCTTCCGTCTCGGTGCCATCTCCTATGATCATCGTCAAGTGGCTATTCCGCTGTGGGGCAAGGGCCAGGGCGCGTACCAACTCCAGGGCATGTATCTGGGTGCCGGTGATGTTGCGGTACACACGGGTGGCGTCAATGGCGATGCGGTAGCCAAGCAGTGCGGCCCGCGCGTGGTCAAGTGCTTGGGCCAGGGGACCATGTTGGTCCGTCTGGGTGCTTCTCACCCAGGGATGGTACCATGGATAGCGGGCCTCGATGATCTTTTCGTGGGCGAGTTGCACCTTCTTCTGTTCGTTGCGCCGCTCTGGATCAAAGGATGCAGAACCCTTGTGAAACACAAAGAGATCGTCGGCCGCAACGTGGCAGAATCCAGCCATCACAGCTCTTTGCGAGAAATCCACCTCTTCGCCATAGCCGGGCGAGAACACCTCGTCGAACTTGCCGACCACCTCCAGTGCAAACCGTCTGAAATAGATGCAGTGCCCAACCGCCGCAGGTATCACCGGACGCAGCCGCAGCGAGGCCTTGCGGATCCGCGCGTCGGTCTCTATGCAGGTCAGCCCGGGAACGAGCTCCGGGGTAGGCTGGTTGCGATGTGGTGTGGAGAGGATCGTTCCATGGTTCGTCAGGGGAGTCGCCGTGGCGCAGGTCGGTCGGCAGTATGCGGCGGATTGCAGCCGTTCGAGCCATCCAGGTGGCACGATTATATCGCTGTTGAGGATGACGACGTCGTGGGTGGCGCACCAGTCGAATGCAAGGTTGACGGTGGCGACAAACCCGCTGTTGCTTGGCTTGCGTACGTATGCCCACCCAAGACGTTGGGCAAAAGCCTCGACCTCATCGGGGATCCGCGGGTCGGTGCTGGCATCGTCCACCATCAGGACGGGTGTTCCCGGCGGCGTTGAGGCTTCCAGGCTTTGGAGGCACTGCAACACGTCTTCGTAGGCGTTGAAAACAGGGATGACCACAACGGGCGTCTCGGGCGGGAAGCCTGAGAGCCAGTCATCAACCCTTGATTCCATGGGCAGGCCGGTACTCGTCCTCATTTCTGGTTCTCGCAATCGTGCAACGGATGCGGTGATATGATCATTCTCTCCCCAGGGCAATGTGGATGGCTCGCATCAGGCGCATAAAGCGTCCTCTGTTGATCGCCTCGATGTGGGCCTCCAGGTCGCCTATGCGACTCCGCAGGCGCGCGCGTTCGGTGTCCATCTGGCGGACCTCGGCAGCCCTGATTGAGGCTTCCAGGGCGTCGGGCGCAAAGGCGACCCGCTCCAGAAAGGCGGCAATAGGCTCGACAGCGCGGGACCAGGTGTACTGGCTCTGAATCGCCCGCGCCCTTTCCTGGACCTGGCTGCGCAATTCGGGTTTATCCAGCAGGTCAAGTATGGCAGTAGCCAGCAGTTCGGGCTGCCCCGGGGCCACAGTCCGTCCCAGGCCAAGCTCTCCGATCATGTCTGACAGAGGATCACCAGAGGTGGCTACGACCGGAAGGCCTGCCCAAATGCAGTCCAGCAGGCGCGTGCGGGATGAGAAGTGGCTCTCCACTGTTGCCTGGTGCGCGCTGACGGCAAGATCGGCCTCCAGGAGATAGTCGCCGCGCTCGTCGTATGGGATCCAATCACCAAAGAAGACATGACGATCCAAGAGACCGAGTTCCTTGCAGCGCTCGACAACCTGGCCGTAAATGGGCATCACGGGCACGGTGCCCGTGTCGAAATGCGTACCGGCGGCAAAGAAAAGTTTGACTTCGCTGCGCTCTTGCAGCACGAGGGACAGGGCATCGAGGACGGTGAACGGGTCGAACCACTGCCACAGGCCGCCATTCCACAGCAGCAACACGTCATCTCTGGCGATGCCGGGGTGGACACCCTTGAGCACAGGCCTGCGCTTCTGAGGAGGAGAGGCCGGAATGCCAAAGGGCACGACGTCGATCAGGGCCCGGAGAGAGGGATCCTGGGCGTAGGTGACCGTGTTGACTCGTCCTTCTGCCAGCAACACCCCCATCCAGAAGTCACGCTGTCGCTCGCTGGCGCAGATGTAAAAGTCTCCGACGTTGGCCTCGAGAGACAGGGCGCTCCTGCTCTCCAGATCCATGCCAAGGTGGTGTTTTTCTGCCACCTCTGGTGACTGTGCCAGCTTTTCCAGTTCGAAGGGGTCGTATAGATCCACGATCGTCGGTTTGCCCAGATTCCTCAAGAGCGGGAGTTTCGCCAGCAGCGGGCCCATGGTCAGGATCACGTCAGCATTGGCGATACAGGCATCGAGTCCTGGAAACTTGGGGCTTGACATCTCGTAGCCGACGACCTCGACTCCTTCGTGACTGCGCGCGGGGTTGCCGGGCGCTGCCAGGACGACGTCGAACCGGTCCGAGAGCGCGCAGGCCATCTCCCAGGCCCTGATTCCAGGGCCCGCCATTTTCGGGCCGATGGCCTCGTGGGTAATGATGAGGATTCGCGAGCCACGCTGCGGCTGGAGTGCCTCGCTGAATCCCATGTCGTGCGACAGTTTGTCCTGTACCACGTTGTATCGCCTCCACAAAAAGAGCGGGTTCCATAGCTGCATCGGAAACCGGGAGAAGAGCTGTTCATCGCTGCGCACTCGCGCTGCCTGGATGATGCGTCGTTTATCCAGGAGCGCCCCCATTTCTTCGCCCACCTGGGCCGCAGCTACCAGCGACGAGATGGCAACCGGGGTCAGATGCCTGCCCGGCTGAAATTGACCGGGCAGAAGGTCGTCCACAGGCGGGTGTCCCAACCGGTAGGGGTCGCGATCCACTTGGGCCTGTTCGAGCGAGCGCGTCACGCCCATGAGTAGGCTGAAGGATAGCACCTGCCACAGATTCTCTTCGTCCAGATTCTTGATGAGCGTTCTCAACGCATTGGCATCACTCAGCGTCTGGCGCTGCTCCTCCGGAAAGCCGACACCCGTGCGGTGCTGTTTGTGAAAGACAACCGCGCGCGGCGCGAGCAGCACCCGGTACCCGTGCAGCCACAGGCGCCAACCCAGGTCCACATCCTCATAGTACGCGACAAACTCCTCATCAAAGCCGCCTACCTGCCAGAAGACCTCTTTGCGGATGAGCATGGCGCCGCCACAGGGCGCAAGCACCTCCCTCGGCTCGCCAGAATCCGCAGGGCTGGCGGGCATCCCCTGTTCAAACTGGAACGCACGCCCGTACAGGTTGAGACCAGTACCGATATAATCGATCGCCTGCCCCTCCTCGTCGAGTATCTTGGCCGCGACGCAGGCCACATCCGGTTCGGCATCGAGCAGATCGACCATTGCCTGCAGCCAACGGGGATCTGCCCGCGCGTCGTTGTTGATCAGGGCCAGCAACTCGCCGGTCGAGTGGCGAGCGCCCAGGTTGTTCCCGCCGGCAAAGCCGAGGTTCCGACCAGCCTCAAGTACGTGTGCCTGCGGATAGGCCGCCCGGACAAAGGGTACCGATTCATCGCTGGATCCGTTGTCCACGACGATGACCTCGAACCGCGTCTGGGCGTATTCCTGGGAGAAGACAGAGTCCAGACAATCGCCCAGGAGGTCGCGTCCATCCAGGTTGACGATGATGACGCTGATCAGTGGCTGTTCTGTCACAGCACTGCTTCCGGCATCGCTTGGGCGACTCCAATCATGGTCAGGCTACCAGACGGCGGGCAAATGCCTCAGCCAACATCTGCCTGGTGCAGATAGCCAATATACGTCCAAGGGTCATCGGGGTCAACCAAGACAGTGTCATGTTGCGATTGAGTCTTCGCCAGGCAGGCCCATCGTCCAGGTAGCGGGGATGAGGATGCTGCCGTAAATCTCCCTGACCGCCTTGCACCCGTGCACCCGCAGCGCATGTGCCTGGTGGTGATAGTCGTACATGCCGATCCCGTCATGATCGGTCAGGGCTACCGAGACCAGATAGGATCCTTCCAGCAGCGGCAGACTTTCCACCTTCCAGTCAATGTAGCCCGGCCCTTCAATGGCCTCAATCTCCACGCCGCTAAAGACCGTATTGGGGCCGTTGATGTGGAATCCTCCCGAGTCGTACAGCGCCAGGCCAAACTGGGGCGTCTCGATCCGCTCGTGGGCGACAAAGTGCATGCGCACAGTCAGGGGCGCGCCGATCTCGAACGAGGGCTGGGGCCTGCCCTCGCCATCCAGGAATTGGACCTGGACGATGGAGGCTTCTCCCGATCCCCATCGCCACGTGGGATCCTTCTGCGTTTCGTCTTCGCCGAGTGCTTTGTGCGCTCTGGCTTCCTGGGGCGTCGGTCGCTGGTTGTCCAAAGCATGGGCCATGTACTCGGCGAGCACCGGCTCCACCGGGCCTTCGGATTGGACCTGCCCGTCGTCCACCCAGATGGCCCGGTCACACAACTGGCGTACCTGGTTCAGATCGTGACTGACCAGGATGATGGTTACGCCCTGGCGTTTCATCTGCTGCACCCGGTCGAGGCAGCGCATCTGGAAGGCGCGGTCGCCCACAGCCAGGATCTCGTCGACCAGGAGAAGCTGGGGCTGCAGGTGGATGGCGATGGAAAAGCCAAGGCGCATGTACATGCCCGACGAGTAGTGCTTGACCGGTATGTCGATGAACCGCTCCATCTCGGAGAAGCCGAGGATGTCGTCGAACATGCCATCCATCTGCGTCTTGTTGTACCCGAGAAACGCACCATTCAGATAGACGTTCTCGCGACCGGTGAGATCAGGATGGAACCCGGCTCCCAGTTCCAGCAGCGCGCCCACGCGCCCGTTCACCTCCATCTGTCCCGAGGTGGGCTCGATGATGCCCGAGATCAGCTTGAGGATGGTGCTCTTGCCCGCTCCGTTAGAGCCGATGATACCTACCATCTCGCCAGCCTTGATCTCAAAGCTGACGTCTCGCAGGACCCAATAGATCTCTTTGCTCGGACTGCGCCGCAACCTGATCAGGTTCAGGAACAGCTCTTGGAAGGACCGGGGGCGCTCGTGGTGCAGGGTAAAGCGCTTGGAGACTTGATCAAAGCGTACGGCAATCATGATCTTCTCTCCCTCGCTCTCACCGCCAGCTGGATGGTGGACTCTTGATGGCTCGTTTCCATTTGTGCTCCGGAATCTACTCGCAACATGGGATTATAGCATGGTAGGGGCAGGTCGCCAAATGGTCAGCGGGCAGATGACAGGTGCCA
>JBFFCR010000138.1:0-9307 GCA_041559855.1 Anaerolineae bacterium
CAGCCCGCCACGCCCCAGGCCGACATCTATGCCCTGGGCTGCATCCTCTACGAGATGGTGGTGGGCAAGCACCTGTTCCAGGGCGACACCACCCCTTCGGTGATGCTGGCCCACTTCCAGCCGGTTACGCTGCCGGAGGTGTGGCCTGAAGGAGTGCCGCCGGGGTTGGAGGTGGTGCTGCAGAAGGCGCTGGCCAAAGCGCCTGGGGAGCGGTATGCCCGCGCCGGGGAACTGGCCGGGGCGCTCGCGGCGCTGAAGCGGTCGGACGAGGTGGAATGGGCTGCATTGCGCCGGGAGACGCAGGCGCTGCTGGACAAAGGAGATCTAGAGTCCGCCACGCAAAAGCTCGAAGCGCTGAGCCAGATGCGGCCGGACCACCCAGAGGTGCAGTCCCTGCGCGCTCGTCTGGAGGAGGAGCGCGCCCTGGCCGAGATGTACCAGGAGGCGCGGGAACACCTGCAGGTCGCAGTCTCTCGATCAGAGGCGATCCTTGCCCAACGAGCCGACTACCCCGACCCGGATAGCGTGTTCGACAGGCTTCAGCTTCGGAAGCTGAAGGCATCTCGGCGATCCAAGGCGGCACAGCGACCAAAGCGCGCCAGGGAGGAGGCCAAAGGCGCGCGAGTGGTGCCGTCCCAGGCGGTGAGGAAGACAGCCTGGTGGCTGCTGGGCATCAGTGTTCTGTTGGGGCTTCCCGCCCTTGGATCAGGCATCATCGGCATCGTGGGCGCCATTGCCATGCTCAAGGGACGTCCCTGGGGACGAAAGGTGGGACTCTCCTTTGCGCTGCTGTTCGAGGCGGCTGGACTCGTCACCGCCTTTCTTATCGTGCTTTTCTTGAATGTGGAGCGCCACGCTCCCCGCCAGGCTACATCGTCTTGGCTGTGGTGTGTAGCCGCGATTATTAGCATGTCTGCCGGGATCATCCTGGCCTTTCTATTGAGCTGTGAAACTGTCGTGCGGGGAATGGGCGGCGAGCCGTCCTACGTCGCTGGCGGGTGGGCCATGGCCGTGCCGGCTAGCCTCACCGTGGTGGGCATCCCCCCGATCATAGGCCTGCTGCGCAACCGGCGTTGGGGGCGCGTAGCCGTGATGGTCTTCCTCGTCATCTTCGCCCTGACCGTCATCGTGGGCGCCATACTAGCACAGGATGGGATGCGCATCCGGTCCTCGTCATACGACGGTTCTTATGAGTATTATCACAACGACTGGGGTATGAGTATCGCCATTGTCGAGGCGGCGGTAGTGGCGCTCTGGTGCCTGGCAGGCATCCTCTATCTCAACTCGCGACGGGTTCGCGCCTGGTTTGAGACCCACGATGATGGCGCCGCGCAGGAGGCAAGGGCATGACGGCAGATACCCGGAGGCTAGGCAAATACGAGATCATCGAGGAACTGGGCAAGGGCGGCTTTGCCACCGTCTACCGCGCCCGCGACCCTGACCTCGACCGCGAGGTGGCGCTCAAGGTCCTCGACCCGCTGTTGACCCGCGACCCCGTCTGGGTGGCACGCTTCCGCCGCGAGGCCCGCGCCGTCGCCCGCCTGGACCACCCCCACGTCGTCACCATCTACGAGGTGGGCGAGGCCCACGGCATGCTCTACATCGTCAACCGCCTCATCGAGGGCGGCAACCTGGCAGCACGCATCCGCGAGGAGGGCCCCCTGCCCTGGGACGAGGTGGTGCGCCTCACCGGCGAGATCGCCTCGGCCCTGGACTATGCCCACGGGGCAGGCGTGGTACACCGCGACCTGAAAGCGGGCAATGTGCTGCTCGACGGGGAGCGCGGCGCCCAGTTGACCGACTTTGGCTTTGCCAGCATTGTCTCTGAGAGCAGCTTCAGTGTGAGCATCAGCGGTGGCGTGGTGGGCACGCCGCAGTACATCGCCCCCGAGGTGTGGGAGGGCCAGCCCGCGACACCCCAGACCGACATCTATGCCCTGGGCTGCATCCTCTACGAGATGGTGGTGGGCAAGCACCTCTTCCAGGGCGACACCACCCCGTCGGTGATGCGCGCCCACTTTCAGCCGGTGACGCTGCCGGAGGCCTGGCCCGAGAGGGTGCCGCCGGGGTTGGGGTCGGTACTGGAGAAGGCATTGGCCAAGGAGCCAGGGGAACGGTATGCCCGCGCTGGGGAACTGGCCGGGGCGGTGGCAGGGCTGCGGGAGGACCCTCTCGCAGCAGCGTACGCCTGGATGGAGGCGGCGGTGGCAGCCGGGGAGTGGGAGCAGGCGCTGGAGCTGGCGCGGGCGATCCAGGTGGAGGATGCTGGCTACCGCAATGTGGTGCTCCTGGAGGAGACCGCTCTGAACGGTCTGGACCGGGCGATCCGCGCGCGGGAGGCGGCGACCTGGAAGGCGGAGGCGGAGCGGGCGCTGGCGGAGGGAGACCTGCACGGGGCAGAGATGGCAGCCCGGCAGTGGCGAACCCTGCTGCCGGATGATCCAGCTCTGAGGCAATTCCTTCACAGAGTGAAGCGGGCCAGAGCTGCGTTAGGGGCCAAATCCTTGCCCAAGCCGCAGCCGCAGCGCGCCAGAGAACCAACTGGGGTAACGCAGGTCATCCCCTCCCCTGCGACGAGGCAGGCAGCCTGGTGGCTGCTGGGCATCAGCATTTTTCTTGGACTTCCCGCCTTTGGAGCAGGTATCATCGGGATCGTGGGCGCCGTCGCCATGCTCAAGGGACGTCCCTGGGGACGAAAGGCGGGACTGTACTCTGCGCTCCTGTTGGAAGCGGGTGGACTCGTCCCTGCCGGTTGGGCCGTGTTTTTGCTGTTTGTCCAACCGATGGACGGTGGCTTGGAGTATCCCCTGCTACTCTGTGCAGCTGCGCTCTTTGCCATGTCTGCCGGGGTTGTTCTGGCTCTGCTGTTGAGCCGCGAAACCGTCGTGCGCGGAATGGGCGAGGAGCCGAGGTATCTCACCGGCGCGTGGGCTATGGCCGTACCGGCGGTAATAACCGGGGTGGGCATCCCCGTGGCTGTGGGCCTATTGCGCAACCGCAGGTGGGGACGGGTGGCCATGACAGTCTTCCTCGTCATCTTCGCCCTAGTCGTCATCGCTGGCGCCACACTAGCAGGTTCTACGATGCGCGTGCAGGTCCGGTCATACGGTTCCCTTGAGTTTCATCACAACGGCTGGGGGATGGCCATCGCCCTGGTCGAGGCGGCGGTAGTGGCGCTCTGGTGCCTGACGGGCGTCATCTATCTCAATTTAGCGCGGGTCCGCGCCTGGTTCGAGGCCCGCGACGAGGGCACCGCGCAGGGGGCAAGGGCATGACATCAGAGACTCGGAGGTTGGGCAAATACGAGATCATCGAGGAACTGGGCCGGGGCGGGTTTGGCGACGTGTACCTGGCCGAAGACACGGTGCTGGGCAACCAGGTGGCCCTCAAGGTGCTGGCCGCCCACTACCTGCGCAACCCTACCGTCGTGGAGCGCTTTCGCCAGGAGGCCCGGGCCGCCGCCCGACTGCGCCACCCCAACATCGTGCGCATCTACGATCTGGGTGAAGCCAGCGGTCTGCTCTACCTGGCCATGGACTACCTGCCCGGCCGCACTTTGGCACAGCTCATCGCCCAGGAAGGCCCGCTGCCCCTGGCGCGGGCGGCAAAGATCCTGGGGCAGATTGCCTCTGCGCTGGACCATGCCCACAACCAGGGCTTGGTTCACCGCGACGTCAAGCCTGGCAACATCATCGTCGGCGAGGACGATCAAGCCACCCTGACCGACTTTGGCCTGGTCAAGGCAGTCGAAGGGACCGAGTTCTCAGTCCTGCAGCTCACATCCGACAGCGAGCGGTTCACCAGCGGGGGGACCATAATCGGCACGCCGGAGTATATGGCACCTGAGCAGGCAGAGCCGTCGTTTGGGGAAGTCGGTCCCCAGACTGACCTCTACGCCCTGGGGGTGGTGGCCTACCAGATGCTGACCGGGCGGGTTCCCTTCAAGGCCAGCACGCCTATCGGGACGCTGCGCGGCCACGTAGACCTGGAGCCACCCTCGCCCGATCAGTGGGCCGACCTGCCGGCCGAGGTCACAAAGTCATTGTTCAAAGCCCTGGCCAAGCAGCCCGAGGCGCGCTGGGAGCGGGCCAGTCAGTTTGCCAAGGTGCTGGCCGAGGCTGCCGGGCGGCAGGCAGAAGCCCGCGCCGGTCAACAGGCCGTCGATCGTCTATACACCCAGGCCCAGGAGGCGGTGGCCCAGCGGGACTGGACGCGGGCCCTTTCGCTGTGCGGTCAGGTCATGGACCGTCAGCCGGGCTATGAGGGGGTTGATGCCCTGTTCCTGGAGGCCAACGAAGGGCTGGCCCGCCAGAAAAAGTGGGAGGCTCAGCAAGCCGAGTTGGCCACCCTGTACGACACCGCCGAGGCGCAGATGGGGGCCGAGGATTGGGCGGGCGCCATCGCAACGCTCGAGCAAGTGATGGCCATCAGCGGCGAGTATGTCTACCGCGACGTGCCGCAGCGCCTGGGCCAGGCGACAGAGGCCCGCGAGGAGGCTGAGGCCCAACGGCTGGCGCGAGTGGAGGACCTGCGCGAACAAGCCCTAGACCATTTGCGTGCGCAGATCGACAATCTCGACGAGATGGCCGATTTGCTGCCCGGGGACCCGGACCTGGAGGGCCAGCGGCAGTTGGCAGTGGCGATGCTGGGTCGCTGGTCAGGTGCGCCGGCCGAAGGTGAGGAAGCGCTGCTAGCCGGCGGGCCGGGTGACGTGTATAGGAGTCGCCGAGAGCAACCCCGGTGGCTTGCCTGGCTGGACAGGCGGCCCTGGGTGCTGTTGGTGCCCGTAGGTGCCATATTGATTCTGGCAGCCTTGCTGCTTTGGGCGCTACAGCGACCACCGAGCCCGGGAACGGTCCTCGGAACCGCCATCGCCTGGCAGACTGGGACCGCGGAGCGATGGACCGCGACGCCGACAACGACGCCGACAGCTTCGCCAACGCCGACGGCGTCATCGACAGCCTCACCGACAGCTTCGCCAACACCGACGGCGTCACCGACAGCCTCGCCGACAGCGACGCCGACAGCCTCGCCAACCCCAGACCCGCTTGTGGTTGGACTCCATAACGCAGATCGGGTCGAGCAGCTGGTGCGTTGGGGAAAGGGAACTGCAGATCACATCACGTACTCGCCTGACGGTTCGCTGCTGGCCATTGCCTCGTCGCTGGGTATCTATCTGTACGATGCCCAGACACTTACCGAAGTACGGCTCCTAAGCACCAGTCCAGGGGTAACCCGTGTGGCCTTCTCGCCCGATAGCGCCACTCTGGCAACGAGCTCGGGGGGGGAGTGGGACAGCACCGTGCAATTGTGGCGGGTGAGTGACGGAGAGCTCCTCCACACCCTGGACGGCCATGGCCTATGGGTGCATAGTGTGGCCTTCTCGCCCGATGGCAAGACGCTGGCAACGGGGTCATACGACGGGGCTGTACGGCTGTGGCGGGTGAGCGACGGAGAGCTCCTGCGCACTCTGGAGAGTCATACCCGTTCCGTGTACGGTGTGGCCTTCTCACCCGATGGCGCCACGCTGGCCTCCGGCGGGTGGGACCACACCATCTGCATGTGGCGGGTAAGCGACGGTGATCTCCTGCATACCTTGGTGGGCCATACGGACTATGTAACCGGCGTGGCCTTCTCGCCTGATGGCACCACTCTGGCCTCTGGGTCAGGTGACAACACCATCCGGCTGTGGCGGGCGAGAGATGGAAAGCTTCTACACACCCTGGAGAATTATGCGTCAGACGTGTACAGTGTGGCCTTCTCGCCTGATGGCACCACCTTGGCGTCGGGGTTATACAGCACCGTGCGGCTGTGGCGGGTGAGCGACGGAGAACTCCTGCGCACTCTGGAGGGCCACACGGATGGTGTGACCAGCGTGGCCTTCTCGCCCGATGGCGCCACCCTGGCCTCGCTCGGCGGGGATGGGACCGTGCGGCTGTGGCGGCTGAGCAACGGAAACCTCCGGCGCACCCTGGAGGGTCACGGGCCACAGGTGCATAGTGTAGCCTTCTCGCCCGATGGTGCCACCCTGGCCTCGGGGTTATACAGAACCGTGCAGCTGTGGCAGGTGAGCGACGGAGAACTCCTGCGCACCCTGGAAGGCCATACTCAGGGCGTAAACAGCGTGGCCTTCTCACCTGATGGCACCACGCTTGCCTCGGGGGCGTCTGACGACCGCGTGCGGCTGTGGCGGGTGAACGATGGAGAGCTCCTGCGCACCCTGGAGGGCCATGCATCCAATGTAACCAGCGTAGCCTTCTCGCCTAGTGGCACCACCCTGGCCTCCGGATCGTGGGACCACACCGCCCGGCTGTGGCAGGTGAGTGACGGAGAGCTCCTGCGTACCTTGGGGGGCCATATCGATGAGGTGCGAAGTGTGGCCTTCTCGCCCGATGGGACCATCCTCGCCTCGGGGTCGAGGGATGGCACGATCCGGCTGTGGCGGGTGAGCGATGGAAAACTCCTGCGCACTCTGGAGGGCCATACGGACGGTGTAACCCGCGTAGCCTTCTCGCCCGATGGCGCTACCCTGGCCTCGGGGTCGTGGGACCACACCATCCAGCTGTGGCGGGTGAGCGACGGAGAACCCCTGCGCACTCTGGAGGGCCATACGGCCTATGTAAACAGCGTGACCTTCTCGCCCGGTGGCGCCATCTTGGCCTCCGGGTCAGATGACCACACCATCCGGCTGTGGCGGTTGAGCGACGGAGGACTTCTGCGCATCCTGGAGGGCCATACGTATTCCGTGTACAGCGTAGCCTTCTCGCCCGACGGGATCATCCTCGCCTCGGGGTCGCGGGATGGCACGATCCGGCTGTGGGGCGTAGCAACAGATACAGATTCAGAGGGATCGCAACCGTGACAGGGACAAAGCAACTTGGCGAATACGAGATCATTGAGGAGCTGGGCAAGGGCGGCTTTGCCACCGTCTACCGCGCCGTGGACACGACGCTCGAGCGAGAGGTCGCCCTCAAGGTCCTCGACCCATTGCTCATGCGCGACCCCACCTGGGTCGCCCGCTTTCAGCGTGAGGCCCGGGCCGTGGCCAGGCTCAAGCATCCGAACATCGTCACCGTCTACGAAATCGGCGAGGTCGAGGGGATGCTGTACATCGCCATGGAACTGGTCGATGGACCTTCGCTGAAGGACCGCATCACCCAGGGTGGCCGCCTGTCCTGGGGAGAGACAGTGGGCATCGTCTCGCAGGTGGCCGATGCGCTGGACTATGCGCACGGTGAAGGCGTGCTTCACCGCGACCTGAAGCCGGGCAACATCCTGCTCGACCCGCGGCGCGGGGCGGTGCTCAGCGATTTCGGCTTTGCCAAGCTGGTAGGCGAGTCCTCGATGAGCGTCAGTGCCAGCGGTGGGGTGGTGGGCACGCCGGCCTACATCGCACCGGAGACGTGGGATGGGGAGAAGGCCATGCCCCAGACTGACCTCTATGCCCTGGGCTGCATCGTCTACGAGATGTTGAGCGGGGAGGTCCTCTTTAGCGGCGACACGCCCTCTGTCGTGATACGCAAACACCTGCTGGACGGGCCGCATTCGTCCAAGGAGTGGCCTGAGGGCGTGCCCGAGGAGGCAGTAGGTGTACTGCTTAAAGCGTTGGCGAAAGAGCCAAGAGCACGCTATGATGGTGTGATAGACTTTGCCCAAGCCCTTGCGGAATGCGCGCCCATCAGTCAATCGCGGCCGGCTCTTGCACAGGAGGCGGGCACGCCGGTCTCATCGCTGCCGCGTGACAAGGGAGATCAGCACCCAATGCCCACTTGGCTACGGGTGGTGGCTCCGGCCGGATTGGTCCTTATGGGTATCTTGCTGGGCATGTTGCTATTCTGGGTCCTCTTCCCCGTGGAGTGGACCGACGCTCATTCCTACGACCTGTCGCCCGCGGGCAGGGCTGAGTATATAGCCTTGGTGGCGGATTCGTACATATCGGACAGAGATTGGGCCCGCGCGGACCGGTATCTGGACTACTGGGAGCCTGCAGAGAAACAGCAGGCGGTGGCCGATGCGATTGCCATCTACGAGGCCGAGAGCAATCAGCAGAAGGTCTATGTAGTTCAGGAGTTTGCTATGGCTTTCGGTATCCCGCTACCTGACACGGAGACCGCTCTTCCGGAGACTGTTCCTCAAATAGGTCTCATTGAAAGGTTCAGGCTGCCTTGTCTGGTCTTCTTCCTTGTTCTATTGATCTCGATTCTGGGCTGGCTGCAGCTTCGATACTTCAGCGCCGTACAGAATCTGACCAAGACAGATAGACCATGATCGACCAATCGGGTAGACATGGCAGCGACAGCGAGCCAGGCAAGGTAGGCCCTGTTGTGTCTACCCGTCAGGGACATGGCTGGCGGACACCCGCAACGTCATATCTGAAAGGTTCCCAGGAACCTGCCACCTGCGGACAGGCATGAGATGCAAAGCTAAGGAGAATGGATGATGAAGAGAGCAACTATCTGCATACTACTTCTGTTTCTGCTCGCCCACCCCGTATTTGCCCAGGGCGACATCATCCTGCGCGTCGACCGGGCCGATGCGGCGGGTTTTCCGGAAATGCAGGTGGACGTCACCGTGCGCGACCTCTACGGCGTGCCGGTGCAGGACCTGGCGGCGGAGGATTTCACCATCAGTGAGGACTATGGCGGACAACCCCTTACCATTACGTCGGTGGAGCCGATGGTCAATCCCGAGCTGCCCATCGCCGTGGTCATCGTGCTGGACGTGAGCGGCAGCATGAAGGGCCAGGCCATCGCCGATGCCCAGGACGCCGCGGTGCGCTTCCTGGACCGGCTGGGCGGCGGTGACCGGGTGGCCCTCATCGCCTTTGCCGACACGGTCGACCTGGAGGGCGTGGACCCGGCCCGCGAGCACCCCTTCACCGGCGAGGTCGAGCCCCTGTACGAGATCGTCGAGGGCCTGCGCGCCGGCGGGCACACGCCGCTGTACGACGTCGCCTACAAGGCGGTCCGCTGGGCCGCGGCAGAGCCGGAGGGCAACCGCGCCGTGCTGCTCCTGTCCGACGGCAAGGAAGATCCGGGGCCCGAGGGCGTGATGGGCAGCAAGACGGCCAACGAGGACACGGCCATCCGCGAGGCCAACCGGGCCAACGTGCCGGTGTTCACCATCGGGCTGGGGGCCGAGATCGACGAGCCCTACCTGCGCCGGTTGGCGATGGAGACCGGCGGCCTGTACCAGAAGGCGCCCGATTCAGCCTCGCTGATCGAGCTATTCCAGAACGTGGCCGATCTGTCAAAGCAGCAGGTGCGCATCACCTACGAGAGCGGCGCAGCCGCCGACGGGGAGGTGC
>JBFFCR010000139.1:0-9286 GCA_041559855.1 Anaerolineae bacterium
ACCGAGCCAACCGGCACCACTTTGTTCACCAGGCCGATGCGGAACGCCTCTTGGGCCTTGATATTGCCGCCACCCAAGATCATCTCCAGCGCCCGGCCCTTGCCCACGATGCGGGACAACCGCTGCGTTCCGCCCCAGCCGGGCATGATCCCTAGCTTGATCTCGGGCTGACCGAACTGCACACTGTCCTCGGCAAGACGGATGTGGCAGGCCATGGCCAGCTCGTTGCCCCCACCCAGGCAGGCGCGGCCATTGATGGCAGCGATGACCGGCTTGGTCGAGCGCTCGATCTTGTGGAAGAGCTCCTGGCCGGCGCGCACCACCCGGTACGCGTCATCGTACCCCTCCAGCTTCTTGATCTCGTTGATGTCAGCGCCAGCGACAAAGAACTGCCCGGCCCCGGTGATGATGATCACCTTCACCTGCTCGTCGTTCAACGCCTCATCAAAGGCATCGTTCAGCTCGGTGACCGTCTGTGTGTCGAATGCGTTTGCCGGGGGATGGTCGATGGTAATGATCGCTGTGCGATCCTCTACTGCTAGGTTGATATTCTGATAGTCTCCCATAGTAGCTCCTTTCCTTTCGGTTCAGACTAGGCTATGCATGTACCTTGACACTGTATCCTAGGCCATGCAAGCGCAGCGAGGGATCTCACTGATTCTGTTGTGGTGACTCCTCACTGCGCCGCGCTCGGTTCGGGATGACAGCCGCTGTCCTAGACGGTATACTCTTTGAATCCGTACCCTGTTGCCTTGCCCAGGTGCCCGGCGCGCACCTTCTGAGTCAGGATGTCTGCCGGATGGAAGCGCGGGCCGAATTCCTTTTCCAGGGCCTCCATTTTGCCCACGATCACGTCCAATCCTACCTCATCCATGTACTCCAGCGGACCCATGCGCATCAGCTCGCCGTCTTTGTTCACCTGCATGCCAACGCCGGCTATGCAAGCCATGTCAATATCGTTGACGTTGGCGATCTCTTCCTGGGCGCACATCGCTGCCTCGTTCAGGAAGGGCATCATGACCCGGTCCACGCTAAAGCGCGTGCCGGTCTCGACCTCACCGCTGTCCTGCAACTCCTGGATGATGGGTTCCAGTGGTTGGGCGGCACCGGTGTAGGTGTAGAATCCTGAGCCTGACTTTTCGCCAAAGCGGCCGGCCTCGATCAGTTTCTCGAACAGCTTTACCTCTGCCAGCCGCTCGCCATAGTGTTCCAACAAGTACTCGCCCACGTGCGCGCAGACGTCGATGCCCAGCATGTCCATGAGGAAGAAGGGGCCCATGGGCCAACCGAACCCGTCGCGGCCCATCGCCTCGTCGATCTCCTGGGCGGTCGCGGCACCTTGCTCCAGGCACAAGACTGCCTCAACCAGATAGGGCGTGAGCAGGCGGTTCACCAAAAAGCCGGGGCACTCTTTGACGATGACCGGGATCTTGCGCAGCTCCTGGGTGAACTGCTCGACCGTGTCAGTCGTGTCCTGGTCGGTCTCATCGCCGGGGATGACTTCCACCAGCTTCATGATGTGAGCCGGGTTGAAAAAGTGCATGCCGACCATCTTGTGGGCACGGCCTGTCGCTGCCCCCATCTCGGTGATCGACAACGCCGAGGTGTTGGAGGCAAAGATGGTATCTGGAGGGCAGACCTCATCCAGTTCCCTGAGGACTGCCTGCTTGATCTTCATGACCTCGGGCACGGCCTCGATCACAATGTCCACGTCCGCAAAGTCGTCATAGTCCAGGGTATATTCGATCAGGTCCAACTTTTCCTGCATCTGGGCTGCCGTCATCTTGCCCTTGTCCACCCGGCTCTGATAGATGCCCTCGACATGCTCGCGAGCCAGGTCGAGCTGGCCCTGGTCGATGTCCTTCACGATGACGGGCAGACCGGAAAAGGTTACCACCTGAGCGATCCCGCCACCCATGGCTCCGGCGCCTACCACACCTACTTTGAAAATCCACATACGTTACCTCCTTACAGGTTGCCAATCCCTGCTAGATCTGCTCGTCCAGGAACTCGCTCTGCTCTGCCCGGACCATAGGCCTGGCTTGCGTGATGGACTGTGGTCCACCGGGAGCGCCTTTGGATTCGTCACCCCTCACCATGTGGGCAGGGCGATGGCAGCTTCCGGATCGTCTAGCCGCGCGAAATACACCCAGATATCTGGGTACCTGGCATATGCTGCAGCATTTGCCCTGCCAAGGGTTGCCCCCAGGAAATAGCCCCCGCTCTCGGGCTCGATGGCAACAATCCCCTCCATGCCTGCCAGGTCCGCCTTTAGCTCCTCCAGGCGGGCCCGAGCCTTGGCCTCAAAGTCTGCCTTCACTTGCTTATCGGTCCACATCGCTACGTCTGCCATGGTCCTCCTCCTACTTGCGCTCAACGACGATGGTGCCACCCATACCGCCACCGACGCAGGCGGTGATCAGGCCCAGCGACAGATCGCGCTTGATCATCTCGTGGAGCAGGGTCACCATCAGGCGCGTGCCGGTGCAGCCCACCGGATGCCCCAGGGCAATGGCCCCGCCGTTGACGTTGACCTTGTTCCAGTCCCAGCCCTGGTCTGCCAACTCAATCCCAACAGCCATCGATTGCGCGGCAAAGGCCTCGTTCAGCTCCAGCAGCTCGACGTCGCTCAGCTTCAGGTCTGCCCTGTCCAACGCCTTGGGCACAGAGTAGGCCGGGCCGAGGCCCATGATTTCGGGGGGGACTGCAGCGTAGGCATAGCTACGAATGGTTGCCAGCGGCTCCAAGCCAAGTTCTTTGGCCTTGTCAGCGGTCATCACGATCACGGCCGCGGCCCCGTCGCTGATGGGGCAGGCATTAGCCGGCGTGACCGTCCCGCCCTTTTTGAAGACGGTGGGGTACAGGGCGGCCTTGCGGGCATTGAGGGTGGGGTTGATGCACTCGTCCTGGACAATGTCCTCGTAGGCTACCTCCTGCCCGGCTACCTTTTTGCTGACCCGTACGGGCACGATCTCGTCGCGGAAGCGGCCCATGCGCGTGGCGCGAAATGCCTTCTGGTGGCTCTGCACCGCGAACTTGTCCTGTTCTTCCTGGCTGATGCCGTACATCATGGCCAGGTTCTCGGCAGTGAGGCCCATCATCTGGCCACAGACCGGATCGGTCAGGCCTTCCCACAGGGTGTCCACGAAGGTGTCGTGGCGTAGTTTCAGCCCCCACCGGGCGCCGCGCACGACATAGGGCGAGGTGCTCATGCTCTCGGTGCCGCCGCAGAGGTAGACCTCGCCGTCGCCAGCCTGGATGGCCTGGTAGGCGCCGGTGATCGACTGCATGCCCGATACGCAATTGCGCTGTACCGTGTAGCCCGGCACGCTCACCGGGACGCCAGCCAAGAGGGCCGCCACTCGCGCGATGTTGACAGCGTCGCTCTGCTGTCCAATGCAGCCCAGGATCACATCGTCGAACAACTTGGGGTCTATCCCCACCCTATCGATCACCTCACGAAACACAGTGGCCGCCAGGTGCTGGGCGGTGAGTGTCCGGAACGCTCCTCCGTGGCTGCCGATGGGCGTACGCACACCTCCAACAATCACGACTTCTTTCATGCCCTCTCCTCCTTCTCGATATGTTGATCGCCGTCCTTTAACCCTCTCAGAACCAGGTCGAGCGTCCCCTCGAACATGGTTTCCAGGTCGTTGCGCAGCATGCGCTGGCGCAGGGGGTGGGCCATGAGCACCAGGACCCCGTTTAGCGCTGCCCACACTGACCCGGCCGCCTGCCAGGGGTCATCGACGTGAAACACCCCAGAGGCCTGGCCGCGCTTCACAGTTCGGGCCAGCAGGTCTAGCCCCTGCAAGCTCTTGTCCATCACCTGCTGGTAGAGTGCGGGCGGGATCGACTCCTCGAAGCGCCCGCGGTCAAATGCCATGATCAGGCGAAAGTAGCTGCGGTTGGACTGGCAGAAGCGAAGATAGGCCCGGGCCAAGGCCTGTAGGGTGCATTCGACTGGCTGCGCGGGTTCGGGCTCGCAGGCTGTGTCCATCTCCTCGATCAGCAGATCGAGCCCTTCTAAAAGCAAATGAGCAAGGAGATCCTCCCTGCTCTCGAAATACAGATAGATTGTGCCTTTGCTGACCTCGGCGCGGGCGGCTACGTCGTCCACGGTGGGCCGATGGAATCCGCGCTCAAAGAACTCTTGCCGGGCGGCGTCGAGTATCTGCTGGCGGCGCTGCGCCTTCTCACGAGCTCGTCGCTCAGCTGTGGTCAAGGCAAACCCCTTCCTTTCAGCGTGGTGAACAGAACTCTCGGTCACTCACTGACCAAGAGTCATTATACCCCAATTGCTGCACTGTGTCAAGTCATGCGCCGAATCGAATAGGGGCAATTCGTGCGCACCCGCTGGGTGAGGGCCAACACACCGCACAGGTCTCCACACAACAGACCTCCGGACTTTTAGTTCTCCGAAGGTCTATGCGTTTCCGTCTATTGCTTGCCATTCCGGGCGACCCTTGCCACTGCGCTCGGGCAGGCAGCGGGAGCAAGGAATGGCAGTTGCTACAGTATACCAGAGAGTCTTTGCTGTTCGCCTCTCATGTTGCTGGGCCAGGTGCTAGCAGAGCAGGCTGGCCAACGCCAGAGAGTAGACGCGCGCACGAGGCGGATCGGAGCGAGACGTGAGAACCACTGGCGCCGTAGCGCCCATGACAATGCCTGCCACCTTGGCCGACGCCAGATACTCGAGGTTCTTGGAGAGGATATTGCCAGCGTCCAAGTCTGGCGCGATCACTACATCCACGTCCCCGGAGACGGGACTGTTGATCCCCTTGTCGCGCGCTGCTTCTGCCGATATAGCATTGTCAAAGGCCAGCGGGCCGTCGACAATGGCGCCTTTGATCTGTCCTCGCTCTGCCATCTTGTGCAGGCAGGCAGCATGCACAGTGGATGGAATATTGGGATTGATGGTCTCAACGGACGAGAGCGCCGCAACCTTGGGCAGTTCAACGCCCAGTTTGCGCGCCAGGTCCACAGCATTCTGCGTGATGGCGGCCTTCTGGGGGATGTCGGGATGGATGTTGATTGCAGCGTCAGAGATCAGCAGCAGCTTGTGATAGGTGGGGACCTCAAGGACGAAAACGTGGCTCAACAGCCGGTCGGTGCGCAACCCGGTGTCGTGCCGGAGAATGGCATGGAGCATCTCATCGGTGTGGAGATAGCCTTTCATCAGCACCTCGGCTTCTCCCTGGCGTACCAAGTCTACTGCCACAGTTGCCGCTGCCAGATTTGTGGCGGTTGGCACGATCATCTCGTCTGCCAATTGCCATCCGATCGCGTCTGCTTCCTTGCGGATATCGTCCTCGCGGCCGACCAAAAGGGGGACGATGAGCCCCCGTTCGACGGCTCGCTGCACCGACTGGAGCACCAACTTGTGAGCCGCCGCGGCGACGGCCACACGCGAGGGCTCTTTTTCCTGCGCAATCTCAACCAGCTCTTGCAGTCGTGTGATCATAGTTCACTCCCCCGAGTTCCTCGGTAGGTTTACCGGCGCACAGCGCGCAAAGCCTGGGGCAATCGTGCCGGCAGATCGCCAGCCACCACTCCCATGTCTCCAAGGTCGGCGCGCGCCATCTCCCCGGCAAGCCCGTGCAGATAAGCGCCCGCCACTGCTGCTTCTAGTGCATCCATCCCCTGGGCCCGCAGCCCGACGATTGCGCCGGCCAGGACATCGCCGCTGCCCGCTGTTGCCAGGGCCGGATTGGCAAAGGGCAGCACGAAGGCACGCCCTCCCGGGTCGGCGACCACGGTGAATGCGCCCTTGAGCACCACCACGGTCTTCCACCGGGCGGCCATGCGTCGGACCAGCCCTTCCCGATCTGCCTGGATGTCACTCGTGCTGGTGCCATCCCCCATCAGCCGGGCCATCTCGCCGGGATGTGGGGTGAGGATTGTGCCAGGCGGAAGCATCCTCCACCAGCGGTCTGCCGTCGCCAATGCGTTCAATCCATCTGCGTCGACCACGAGCGGTGGGAGCTCTGCGCCTTTGGCCTGCTCGGAGGCCACACTTGATACAAAGCCGATGTGCCCCTTGCGCTCGGCCTGCCCGGAACCCAGCAGGGCATGGACAAACGAGACCGATTCCTTCTCCTGTGTCAGGCCAGGACCCAGCAGCAGGGCGTCGTATCCCTCGAGGTGGTCGCGGAGCACTGGCACCGCCGCCGAGGCGATGACCCCGAGGTCGTGGGGCAGCAGCAGGTGTGTCGCCTCGGGCAGGCCAGCCGCAACTGCGGGCTGGATCGGCATCGGTAGGGCCATTGTCACCAGGCCGGTTCCCACTCGCTTTGCCCCGGAACCCGCCAAGGTGGCGGCCCCCACATAGTTCACCGATCCTGCTACGATGAGTGCTCGACCAAAGGTCCCTTTGTGGGCAGACCGGGGGCGGGGCGGGAGCCAGGACCGGATCAACCCGGCAGTCGCCATCCCCAGCGGCACGTCGCTGGTCAGCCCTGAAGGGATGCCGATGTCGGCCACTACAATCTGTCCGACGGCCTCGGCTCCGGGGAAGCGCAGCATACCTTGTTTGGGATGTGCAAAAGTCACCGTCAGGTCGGCAGGCACGGCCGCGGGATCGAGGGCGCCGGTATCACAGTCGAGGCCGGATGGGCAGTCCACGGCGACGACCAGTGGGATCAGCGCGAATGGGTCTGGCGGCACCGTCTCGGCCAGTTCGTTGGGGGTGTGCAACTGGTTAATGGTTTCCCGGACGACGTCAAGCAGATCCTTGAGCATGCCGCCGATCGGGCGGGCGATCCCTACACCCAGCAAAGCATCGACGACGACAGCCGCGCCGCCGAGAAGGCCGCGCAATGCCTCAAAGCCGTCATCGTCCTCGGCCCAGATTGTCGGCAGTCGATCTTCCCCAATCCTCCGAAAGTTGGTGTCGCCCTCAATGTCCCGCTTCCAGAGGTAGCAGGTGACTTTGGCGCCCATCTCCCATAGATGGTGGGCAGCGACCAGCCCGTCGCCGCCGTTGTTCCCCGGGCCCACCAGTATGAGGACTCGCTTTCCCCCGACTTTGATGCGGCGCTGGATCGCCGTGGCTGTGGCGCGCCCGGCGTTTTCCATCATCTGTGCAAAGCTCAGGCCACCCTCGTTGGCTTTGTTCTCAATAACCCGGCTCTGTTCTACGGTGATGATCTTGACGGGATACATCCGTGTCTCTCCCTTGCTCTTTCGTCCCGGCGTCGCGCCGGACCGGATCCAGCCGCCTCACTGTGCAGGATCGCGGTACGGCGGCTGGCACTCATTCTACCTCTGTAGCCGAGGCTGCCCGCAACTCGGCCCCGGCCCAGATCCAGGCGATCAGTGTGAGCGTGAGGCCAACAACCGTCAGCAGGATCAGGGCATAGAAGGTCTGGATGGTTGCAGATTCGGATCCGCCTATTGGATCAACTGGATGGCGCATTACACCCGCCTGCTTGACCACGATCCATGGCACGATGCCCATGAGCACGCCGACCACCGCGGTGAAATCGCGGTTCGCTACCAGCCGCGCGACGACATACAGCAGCAGCGCCGCCAGCAGGATCAAGCCGGTGGCACGCACCCTGGGCTCGTTCCAGGCGATGACCTGTCCCCAGGCCAGGCCGGTAACCGCCATCGAGGAGATCACATAGGCAACCCAGACGATGAGCGCTGACAGGCTCGCCGACTCGGTTCCGCGGTACCAAGCCGGAACAGAGTTCCGGGCCCGAGCACGGCTCCGGGCCCGAGCGAGTCCCCGTGCCGCAGGCGTGACCATGATGTGGTTCGCTATCAATGCGACCAAACCCAAAACGCCGGCAATCGTGAAGGCCAGGAGCCCGGACCAGACCAGTGCTCCATGGACAAACACGAGCTTGATCACGTTGCCCAACCGTGATTCGGCCGGCGCTAGGACTCCCCACACCACCAATAGGATCAGCAGAACTGCCGCGAGAAGCGGCAGCGCGATTCTCCTGACGATCTCCAATCTTGTCACTTTGACTACCCTCATGCCGATGTTAGCAGTAGAAGCCCTGGTGGCGATCCTGGGTGGAGTCTAACTCAGTTTGCAGGATAACACAAACTGGCCGCTCGCTCACTCTCCCTGGGGCGAATGGACCAGCCGGGCACGGAGTCTACTCTGACAACCTGAAGGTGTTCCGCCATCCAGCGCAGGCAGGCAGTTGGACAGTCCAGCGAAAGTAGGGTACAATGCACGCCGATTTTCGGAGGAGTGAAGTGATGGAAGCGCCTGAAACGACGCAGCCTGAGCCCAGTGCTCGTGGCTTGTCCCCCATACGGATCGCCGTCGGAACCGTTGGTGCCGTCGCTCTGTGCATAGCGGTGTTGGTATCATATGCCCTCATCGCCAAGCCCACTGCGCCCCCGCAGATTGGTGGGCCGGTTCCCGACTTCTCATTCACTGCCCTCGATGGCAGCGCGATGGTGCTTGGGGCTCCTTACGGAGAGGTGGTCGTCGTCAACTTTTTCGCCAGTTGGTGTGATCCATGCCGCCTAGAGGCTACTGCTCTCGAGGAGACTTGGCGCGCCTACGAGGGGCAGGGGGTGCAATTCTTTGGCATCGCCTACCAGGATGCCGACTCCGAGGCCAAGGCCTTCTTGGAAAAGTTCGGCGTGACCTATCCTTCCACCGTGGACACGACGAACCGCACTGCGCGTGAGTATGGCGTGAGCGGGGTGCCAGAGACCTTTGTCGTGGACCGCGAAGGGAAGCTAGTCCATCACTTCCTGGGTGCGATCACCCAAGCGCAGCTAGCTCAAGAGATCGAGCGTGCGCTGAGCCAATAGCAACCCCAGATCCACTTTACATTAGCCCCACGAACCCACCCATGACTCGCCGGGGCCATCCACCACCCGACGGGCGGTGGCTTAGACCTGCTTGGTCCAGCCGCGTCCGCTCAGGCGGTGCTGGAAGAATGCCGAGAGCACACTCCTCAGGCGATTGACGTCCAGACGGCGGATGATCCGCCCGTTGTGTGCTACCGAGATGATTCCGGTTTCCTCCGAGACGACGACCACCAGGGCATCACTCTCCTCAGTTAGACCGATGGCCGCGCGATGGCGAGTGCCCATACCGCTGAACTGGCGGTTGTGGGTAACCGGGAGCATGCAACTCGCTGCGACGATCCGGCTGTTGCGGATGATCACTGCCTTGTCGTGCAGCGCCGTGTTGGGATGAAAGATGCTGCGCAGCAGCTCTGCCTTGACGTCGGCATCGATCGGCACGCCTGTCTCCACGTACTCCTGCAGACCCGTCTCCCGCTCAAAGACGATCAGCGCACCATGGCGG